>JBFHVM010000237.1:0-4982 GCA_041589495.1 Oleiphilaceae bacterium
CGGTGATGGAAGACGGTGACCTGGTGCTGATTGATGCCGGTTGCGAAGTAGACAACTATGCCTCGGATATTACCCGTACCTTTCCTGTTAATGGGCGATTCACCCATGAACAAAAGGCAGTTTACGATATAGTGCTCAATGCGCAATTGGCCGCGATTAAAGCCGTTAAGTCCGGCAATCACTGGAATCATCCTCACGAAGCAGCCGTCAGGGTGATTACCGAAGGTCTGGTCGAACTGGGTATTCTCGAAGGTGAGGTGGATACGCTCATTAAAGAAGAGGCCTACAAACCCTATTACATGCACCGTACCGGCCATTGGTTGGGCCTGGATGTGCACGATGTGGGGGAGTACAAAGTGGGTGGCGAATGGCGCGTGCTGGAGCCCGGCATGGTGATGACCGTTGAGCCGGGTTTGTATTTTGCCCACGACTGTAAAACCGTGGCCAAAAAATGGCGCGGTATTGGCGTGCGCATCGAGGACGATGTGGTGGTGACCGAAAAAGCGCCGCGCGTATTGACCAAATCCGTGCCTAAAACCACCGCCGAGATCGAGGCTCTCATGGCGGCTGCCAGCGCCTAAGGAAAACATGCAAACGCTCTCTCTGTCTCAGCTATCGCAACAGCCCAGCCCACAGTTTGATGTGGTGGTCGTTGGTGCAGGCATGGTGGGCTTGTCCTTGGCTTGTGGTCTGGCTGAACGTTTTGAGCGCGTGTTGGTGATTGATGCCTTCCCCATCAAGGATTTTGCGGCACCGCATACCCCCAGTTTTGATGACCGTTCGACGGCTCTGTCGTGGAGCAGCGTAAGCATACTGCAGCGCTTGGGCGTTTGGCAGTATTGCAAAGAGCAGGCCTGCGAAATCAAACGGGTTCATGTGTCGGAGCAGGGGCGCTTTGGTATCACCGAAATCGACAGTGAAGATAGTGCGGCAGAAGCGCTTGGCTATGTGATGCCTAATCGTTCACTGGGTTATGCCCTTGGTAAGAGTCTTGCGGGGAGTGGTGTATCCTTGCTCAGTCCAGCGCAAGTCAGTGCCATCGCCATACAGGATGACGGCGTGCAATTGGGTTTGAAGAGCGCAGGAAGCGAAGAAGGCGAAGCGCAGTGCCACAGTAAGTTGCTAGTGATTGCCGACGGCAGCGATTCGGGCACCGCAAAACGTTTGGGTATTGGTGCACAGGTCAAAGACTATGGCCAGCAGGCCATTATCTGCAATGTCGAAACCTCGCTGTCGAATTTCGGTGTTGCCTACGAGCGCTTCACCAAAGCCGGCCCGTTGGCCATGCTGCCCTTGCAGGAACGGGTTTCAGCTCTGGTGTGGACCATGTCGCCCGAACAGGCAGAAGCGCGAATTAGCATGAGTGATGCGGCCTTTCTCAGGGCATTGCAAGAACAGTTCAGTGATCGCCTCGGTGTGTTGAAAGCTTGCAGCCAACGCGTGACATATCCGCTGCGCTTAACTATTGCGGATGAACATCACCGCCGTGCTTGCCTGATTTTGGGGAATGCGGCGCACAGCCTGCATCCCGTAGCGGGGCAGGGCTTTAATCTGGCGTTACGGGGTGTGGCTCATACACTGAGTGGGCTAACTGAAGCCCGCTCAGAAGGTATGGATGTTGGTGATGCCACCTTGCTGGCACGCATCGCACAAGCGCAACGTAAGGATCAGCAACAGACGATTCAATTCAGCGACCAGCTGGTGCGCACCTTCGGCTCTAAATCACAGGTGATGGCAGCACTGCGTGAAGGTGGCTTAATTGCGCTGAATAATTTACCCCCACTTAAGCGCTGGTTTACCCAGCAGGCTATGGGGCTGGGCCATGCCTTGCCACTGCAAACATTGGAGAAGGTTTGATGCAGGAGCCGGTCGAGCAGGTAGATATTGCCATTGTGGGTGGCGGCATGGTCGGGTTGGCCCTGGCCAAAGCCTTGGTGGGCGGTCCAGGCAAAACAGCCTTAACGATCGCCGTACTGGATGCCGGAAAAGCGCCGCTTGCTCCAGAGCAAGCGTGCCCGGCTGCCAGTCTCGATAACTTTTCTCCCCGTGTGAGTGCGCTCACCATGGCGAGCCAGCAGAAGCTGAAGGAACTGGGCGCATGGCAGCACATGGCTAACGGCGTTCAGCACTATCAGGGTATGCGGGTATGGGATGCTTTGGGCACCGAGGAAATCGCTTTCAGTGCGGCTGAAGTGCCTAGCGAAGCCTTGGGGTGTATTGTCGAAAACCGCAGAGTCATTGCGGCACTCTATGCTGCCTTACAGGATGAGAGCTCAGTGAGTCTCAGGTGGGAAACGCGCCTCGAAGGGCTGCAGCAAGTTGAAGATCATTCTTGCCTGCTGTCATTGGGCGACGGGCACAGCCTCAAAGCGAATATGCTCATTGGTGCCGATGGCGCCTTGTCGCGCGTGCGTCAGCTGGCACAAATGCCCACGCGAGAATGGGATTATCAGCACCAGGCGATAGTCTGCACCGTGCAGACCAGCGAGTCGCATCAGGCGACGGCCTGGCAGCGTTTTGACGAAAGCGGGCCACTGGCCTTTTTACCCCTTGCCGATCAAGAAGACTCGCAGCGCTTTTGTTCTATCGTTTGGTCGCAGCAACATCAAGAGGCAGAGCGCTTAATGCAATGCGATGATCAAGCCTTTGCCAAAGAGCTGGAGCAGGCCATCGAGCAGCGTTTGGGTGAAGTGGTGGCGGTATCCCAACGGCACTGCTTTCCTTTGCGCCAGCGCCACGCCAAAAACTATGTACAAGATCACATCGCACTCGTCGGTGACGCCGCACACAGCATTCACCCGCTGGCCGGGCAGGGGGTGAATCTTGGTTTTAAAGATGTTGCGGTCTTAAGCCGCGAAATAAAGGCTGCCACCTCGCAGGGTCTTCCTCCTTGGCAACCACACTTCCTTTCCCGCTATCAACGCGAGCGGCAGGTCGATAACCTGATGATGATGGGCGTGATGGAAGGCTTCAAGCGCCTGTTTGAACAGAGCAATCCGGTGGTACGGCTTTTGCGCAATAGTGGCATGGGCTGGGTTAATCGGCAGGCACCCTTGAAGAACCTGTTGGTCAAGCAGGCGATGGGATTGTGATTGAATGTTCTAGCAGAAAACCCCTGCCACTTGTCTAAGGAAATGTGAGCTGTGCTCCCTTTTCTCCCCCTAACACCTGCTCTCTTCACCGGCGTTTCATGGGCGCGTTTATTTTATACAGATCCGATAGGCCCTGGTACTACGTAACCAATCTGGCTGAGCTCTTTAGGATGGGTGTGAATCCTGCATAAACCTGTTACTAAAGCTTCGTGCGAGTGAGAAATGGTTATGTGCGGGTCTTAAAGTGAGGAGGTGTGAATGAAGTTGATGCGACTTAGATTGTTGGTAGCGGTGTTGATGACAGCTTATGCCGGGTTGTCTGCGGCTGAAGCGGAGGGGAATCCGAAGTGGACGGCGTCTGCCGAACTGGGATACATCCTCACGTCAGGTAATTCCGAAAGTGAAACCCTGATCAGTCGTTTTGTCCTGGGAGCAAGTTATGCTGAATGGGAACACAAGGTGAACCTTGAAGCGCTCAACACCTCCCAAAACGATAGCCGTTCTGCAGAGAAGTACGAAGCGAATCTGCAATCCAATTATTCTCTGAGTAAGAGGAGCTATGCTTTTTCGCGTTGGGATTGGGAGAAAGACCGCTTCAGCGCCTATGCCTATCAGGCTTCCACTGTTGTAGGTGCTGGTTTTAAAGTCGTCAAAACCGAAGCTCATGAGTTGCGCCTCGAACTGGCGCCGGGTTTCAGGGTGAGCGAGCCTGTCGTCGGAGGTAAGCAGGAAGAAGTCATTGGTCGTGCATCGGAGTCGTACTCTTGGAAAATCACCGAAGGTGCCGGGTTGGAGCAAAGCCTGAGTAGTGAGTATGGGGATTCCAACACGCGCACGCGCTTCAAGTTGACACTCAACTCGCAAATCAATGGTAGTTTAAGTATGAAAGCGGGCTTTCAGATAAAGCATAACTCGGAGGTGGCTAAGGGGGCCGATAGCACGGACAGGGAGACCTCTTTAACCCTGGTGTATCAGCTTTGAGGCATACTAGCCACTAGAGGGTATAAAGGCGTCCGAGCGTCACGGGCACGGCGGTCTCAACCCGCAAGATGCGTTGCCCCAGGTCCACAGAAGTAAAGCCTGCTTCCTCGAGCTTGCCCGCTTCATAGGGGGTAAATCCCCCTTCAGGGCCTATGGCCAGACTACAGGGCTGATTAAAAGCCACCGGGCATGCCGTGTCGCTACCTGGGTGGGCGAGAAAGGCCGGTTTGTCGGCGATGATGGCGGGCAACTCGTCTTCAACGAAGGGTTTAAACAGTTTGCGCTGGTGGACGGTGGGCAGCACAGTATCGCCAGCCTGTTCCAGACCCAGTATCAGGTTTTCTTCGATCTTCTCTGGCTTGAGCCAAGGGCTTTGCCAGTAGCTTTTTTCGACCTTCCAGGCATTGATCAGGTAAATGTCTTTAATGCCCATGGTGGCGCAGGTTTGCAGTACGCGTTTGAGCATTTTGGGCCGAGGGAGTGCCAGTAGCAGGGTGCAGGGCAGAACGGCTGGGGGTGGACCTTGCCACTTGATACTGAGTTGCATTTCGTGGTCATCGAGGGTTTCAATGGTGGCTTTGCCCAGCTCGCCGTTGAGCAGGCCTACCTTGAGTTGTTCGCCTGCTTGGCTATTCAGGGTCTGGCGTACATGCTGCAGTTGGCGGCCCTGCACGATGGCGCGGTCACTGCCTTGCAGCTGGCGTTCGTTGAGAAGGAGAAGGTTCATTCCTGCTCGGCGGTCGCTTTCTCGGCGCGCTCTTTTTCGATCATACGCGAAAACAATAGGCCCAATTCGAACAGCAGCCACATGGGCACGGCAAGCAGGGTTTGAGAGATCACGTCAGGCGGCGTCAGCAGCATGCCAATCACAAAACAACCTACCACAATATAGGGGCGTTTTTCGGCCAG
>JBFHVM010000238.1:0-4980 GCA_041589495.1 Oleiphilaceae bacterium
AAGGTTAAACATATTGTTGTTATTTACAATGCGGTTTACTTGGGTAGGTTTGTTCCTTACCCAAAAGAATTGTGTGAGGGCTATCGTGCTGTCTATCACCCAGATATTGAAAGGGATATTGATGGCTACAGGCTTTCTTCCAACTGTGCGAGACCTAGTATAAATCTGGATATTAATGATATTAGTGTGAAGCAAGTGACTAGGGCCATTGAATCACTGATGTGAGCTATATAAAAGCTCGTTACCCTCCCCGAACTCTTTCAAGATAAAGATTTGGTTTTAATTGTTGGGTGTATTTTCTATTCAAATGCTCATAGCGGTTTTCAAGCTGGTGGCCGTTTTGAAGTGTTGAATCGTGGCGGCGACCAAAAAAAGGGCCTTGCGGCCCAAAGCGCATACAGAGCTAGCCCTAGCTCTGTGGTCACATGCTCATTCTACGGTGATGAGATCCGCATTTTTCTCCAGTGTTGAAGTGCCAATACCTTTCACCTCAACCAGCTCCTGAATATTGGCAAAGGGGCCATAAGCCTCACGATATTGCACAATCGCCTCGGCTTTTTTCATGCCGATGCCTTTAAGGGCTCCGGCAATTTGCTCTGCAGTCGCAGTGTTTAAATTGATCTTTCCGGTACTGGCAATCAGGTGACTTGTATCAGAAGGGGCTTCATTGGCATGACTGCTCAATGGGCCCATTAAGAAGAGAAAAACAGCGAAGAAAAATCCAATGAGAGAAATGCTTTTGAAGGTCATGTTGTGATCATTCGGCATGGTGCGCTCCTTGCGTCGTTAGTCAATATGCCGCATGCACGCAAAGGGTAGGGAAGGTGTTAAGCAGGGGTAAGTCCTTTTACTCCCTCCATGGCTTAACTGGTCAGTTCCTTGTGACCGTTTCCTTCCCTGAATCGCATCCTACGATTAGCGCGTCCATGCGGGGCTAATTTTAGTTGTTACAAATTAGTTAAGGGAAGTCGACAAAGGAATTATTTACGTACAAGCCACGTAAATGTGATGTACTTATCCCTATAAAAGATAACTGGTTATCTCGTTGCGTGTGATCTGGTGCGTGAATCCGGATTCATTTGTTTGACAAATAAAAATGAGGTGATCCTCAAGTACTTTTCGCATGGTCAGAATCGTACAAGATAAACCCGGCAAATGTTGTTCTTAATCGTAGTTACGGCTTGATCGTTTAAACGAGTTATATAAGACTGTGCTCCTTTCCCCGCAGTAGACACGGATAGGATGATCGTCAAAGCTTTTTGTTCCCTTTTATTAACGCTCTCTCTCGTAGGTGTCGCCAGTGCGCAGCCTTGGCTGGATGCGGGTGATTGGCGATTGCGACAGCATCTGCAGCTGCTGCAGGATGGTGGCCATATCGATGTGTCTTTCACCACATGGCCCATAATGTGGGCCGACGTCGATCTCGCCTTGCAGCAGGTTGATCTGTCCAGGCTTAACAGCGCCGAACGTTATGCATGGCGTGAATTGCAGTTTGAGAAAAAGCAGCAGGCCAAGGCTGGATTCAAGCGCAAGATAGGTTTGCATCTACAAAGTCAGGAACAAGCCATTACGCATTTCGCGAAAGACGAATACAGCAAGGCCGCGCTCACCAAGCAATTATCCTGGGATGGTCGCGATTGGGCATTTGCGCTGCAGGCACAATTGGAGCGTGAACCCGATGGTGAGTACACAACGCATTTCGACGGTAGTTTTTTAGCTTACGCCACGCAAAACTGGGTGCTAGGGGCGGGAGCTATCGAGCGCTGGTGGGGGCCAAGTGATGCTTACAGTCTGATACTCAGCAATCATGCGCGCCCTGTGCCAGCCGTTTTTGTGCGCCGCAAAGCCAGTACACCTTTTGAGTCTGTTTGGCTAAATTGGCTCGGTGCCTGGGACTTTGTTACCTTTGTTGGGCAACTTGAAGAATCACGAGTAGTACCCGAAGCCAAACTCACCGGGATGCGGTTTACCTTTCGCCCCTTTGCCGGTTTAGAAGTAGGATTGTCGCGCGCCATGCAGTGGGGAGGAAAGGGGCGTGACGATGGTCCGGACGCCTTCTTTAAGTCGCTCACCTCGCAAGATGAAAATACCAAAGATGGCGCGGGTAATCAGCTAGGCGGCTTTGACGCCCGCTATGGCTTCCAGGTTGGTGAGGATGTTAATGCCGCCTTTTACTTTCAGGCGATCGGCGAAGATGAAGCCGGATTTATGCCGTCAAAATATTCCGCCCAGTTTGGTACGGATTGGCTTTGGTCAGCTCCCAACAGAGTGGACTCCTGGCGCCTGAACCTCGAATGGCTAGACAGCACGGCAGGAGTGCTCGGGGCTGAGCATCCCAACACCGCTTACGAACATAGCACCTATCGCTCGGGCTACCGCTATCGTGGCTTACCACTTGGGGCGAGTGTGGATAACGACAGTCGCGCGGTGTCTGGTGCCATCAGCTGGCTCATGCCTGGGCGCAAAGCGCTGCATTTGCGTTTGGATCGATGGGCCTTGAATCGCGTGGGCGGTGGCGAGCGCCACAGCTTGACGTCAACAAGACTAAATCTGTTGCGAGGGCAGCTGGGTTTCGAATTTGTCTGGCGTGATATTCTCTGGAATGCGGGGTTTAGCGTTTATTCCTCTGAAGTTGACCGCCTAATAGAAAAGGGTGAGCGGGTGGCAATAGGTTTAGGTTTAATCTATCGCTACTGATTTTGAGGTAAATTTGGTTAGAGTTTGATCGGCAGCTCGTGCAAGGCATCAAACTCTGTAATGAAAGGTGAATTCGAGCTGGAGACCCCCACAAAATAGTGATAAGTTTAGCTCTCTCTTCAGGTGCCCTTCTCAACAGCGCTTGAGGTTAGGGGTATCAGAATAATGTGCTCAAAGCTTGTGCTGAATATCAATAATGAAGCATGAACACAGCAACATGAAATAAGAAATAAAGATGGAATTGTACACACTATTCGCGCGTCAGCATGTGGTAAGCATGCGTCGACTTGTTACGTCTTTACTTACCGTAATTGTCTCTCTTTCTTGTTTATTCGCGTTGCCAGCGACCTACGCTTTCGAACCGACGGCTATGCAGCTGGAATGGTTCAAAGGATTGTCGGAAAGTGAACAGCGACGTCTCGCGGAACAATACGGAATTAGGCTGCCAGCGCAAGGTCAAAGCAATGCAGCAACGATGGCCGAACCCACGGTCAGCGTGATTCCCCGCCAAAGCCGCACGCAATATGTAGAGACTGCTGGTGTGCCAGAAAGCAAATTTGCGGATACAACGGATCAAAAAGGTGTTGATGCGAAAAAACTTCCGCATTTTGGTTACGACCTGTTTGCAGGCGAGCCCACCACTTTTGCACCCATTCATGATGTGCCAGTGAGTGCCGATTATCAGCTTGGCCCAGGTGACTCGCTTAAAGTGAATTTATACGGCAAAGAGAGTAAATCCTTTGAGCTGAGCGTCGATACCGAAGGCAAGGTGTATATCCCCGAGCTGGGACCGCTGTCTCTCGCAGGATTAAGCTTTGCCGAAGCCAAGCAAAAACTGATCAATACCATCGATCAAAAAATGATTGGTGTAAAAGCCAATGTGTCGATGGGGCAGCTACGTGCCATTCGCGTATTTGTGCTAGGCGAGGCAAACACCCCCGGCTCCTATGTGGTGAGTTCGCTCTCTACCATGACCAATGCACTGTTGTTAAGTGGAGGCGTGGCACAAACAGGATCGCTGCGCGACATACAACTCAAGCGCAAAGGCAAGCTCATTGCCCGTCTCGATTTGTACGACCTATTGCTGCGCGGTGACACCACCAATGATCACCAGCTCCGCTCAGGGGATGTCGTGTTTATTCCCGCGCTGGCAAGCACTGCCAGTGTGGACGGCGCCGTCAATCGGCCTGCTATATACGAACTCAAAGGTGGCGAAAGCGCGACAGATTTAGTCAACATGGCCGGTGGTCTCAAGTCCTCCGCCTTCGCCGGCCAGGTGCAAGTGCAGCGCATAGCCGAGGGTGACAGCAAAACAGCCATCAACCTAAACCTCCAGCAGCAAGGTGCACACTTCGCTGTTAGGAATGGCGACGCCTTGTTTGTGCCCAGAGTACTGGAGCGTAAAAAAGGCGTTGTCACGCTAAGCGGGCACGTGCTGCGTGATGGTGAGTACGCTTGGCAAAGTGGCCTGCGCGTGAGCGATCTCATCGCCAGTGTAAGCTACCTGCAGGATAATCCCGATCTCAACTATGCCCTCATCAAACGCTACCCGGATCCGCAGCGGCAGCTTACAGTACTTAGTTTTGCACCAGGCAAGGCCTTGGCAGCTCCCGGCACCATGCACGACCCCGTTCTGCACGAGCGCGATGAGATCGTGCTGTTCTCAAAGTACGAGAGTGATCGCATCAAGATAATGGAAGAGTTGCTCGGCTACCTGCGCGCACAAGCATCCATCAGCCAACCCGCGCAAGAGGTCGTTGTAAGTGGCAATGTGCGTTACCCAGGAAGTTACCCCCTGGTACCCGGCATGACCGTCGAAGATTTGATCTATGCCGCTGGTGGGCTTACCGAAAAAGCCTTCCAACTGCGAGCAGAACTCAGTAGAACAGAAATTGACGAGCAGCAAATGCGCCAGCAAAGCCGCTTTAATCTGAACCTGTCACAAAATGACGCGCTCCAGAAGCAACTCAAATCCCGCGACACACTACAAATCAAAACCATCCCCGACTGGGCTGAGTCACAACAAGTCACCCTCAGAGGTGAGGTGAGATTCCCCGGTACCTATCCCATTCATAAAAACGACACGCTCGCTGATGTGATTGAAAGGGCAGGGGGGCTAACAGACTACGCCTATATACCTGGTGCGGTGTTTACGCGTGAGGAGTTGAAGGAACAGCAGGCTGAGCGCTTGCAAGAAATGCGTGATCGTTTGAAGGATGACATCGCAAAGGCAGAACTTTCGGTTGCGAACCAGTCAAACTCAAAACCAAAAGATATTTCAGA
>JBFHVM010000239.1:0-4871 GCA_041589495.1 Oleiphilaceae bacterium
CCCATGTCCTACATTTCCATTGTTGAAAGTGCCGCATTTTGTACTTCTTAAGCGGTTCGCACCCTCTCATCCACTGAGATCATATCAGGCAGGCTCTTTATACTTTTTGCTTATATACTTATAAAGCGGATCATCGTAAACAAATGTTAAATCCGGATGAACCTGTGAACTAGGATTCAATATTTAGGCCATATTTACTAAATAATTGAATTTATTGCTATTTAATATAGCTTACTGATGGCCAGTGCAAGTTTCTGAACAAGTCGTCAATTTTACGTCAGCGCACGAGCGTACCGCATTTAATGCAAGAAATAAAAAAGGCCGCATCTGCGGCCTTTTTTATCAGATCATGACTTAACTCGCCTCGCGGTCTCTGAACCCGATCAGGTAAAGAATGGCATCCAAACCGAGATTCGAAATGGAGTGACGTGCACTTTCCTTAACCAGAGGCTTGGCTCTGAAGGCGACGCCCAGTCCCGCGCGACTCAGCATGGGCAAATCATTGGCGCCATCACCCACTGCAATCACTTGCTGACGACCTATGTTCTCCTTCTTCGCCAACTCATCGAGTAACTCTGCCTTACGCTGCCCATCGACCACACGCCCGGTTACCTGCCCGGTCACCTTGCCGTCTTTAATTTCGAGCTCATTGGCAAACACATAATCAATACCCAGCTTTGCCTGCAAACCATGGGCAAAGTAGGTAAATCCGCCAGACAGTATCGCAGTCTTGTAACCCAGACTCTTCAGGGTAGAAATCAAACGCTCGGCACCCTCGGTCAACTTCAATCTGGCCGCCACCTGTTCAAGCACTGATTCGTCCAGCCCCTTAAGCAAACCAACACGACGCGCAAAGCTTTCGGTAAAATCAATTTCGCCGCGCATCGCTTGCTCGGTAATGGCTGCGACCTGATCACCAACGCCAGCCTCCTTGGCCAATTCGTCAATCACCTCTGCCTCAATCAGGGTTGAATCCATATCGAAGACCACCAAGCGCCGGTTGCGTCGATACATGCTGTCTTCCTGGAAGGCGATATCCACATTGAGTGCACTGGCTATCTGCAGAAAGTCGGCGCGCAAGCGATCCAGATCCGGCGGTGTGCCACGCACCGAAAACTCGATACAGGCTTTGCTGCTGCTCACATCATCAAGCAAGGATGGACGTCCCGACAGCCGGGTAATATTGTCGATGTTCAAACCATGCTCTGCGGTGACCTCAGACACCTTGGCAATTTGCTCCGCACTGATCGAGCGCGACAGCAAGGTGACGATATAACGCGCCTTACCCTTACCTTCTACCCATTGCTGATACTCCTGCTGAGTGACGGGCTTGAAGTCCACATCCAGTTTGAGTTCGTGCATCCGAAACAGCAGGTCTTTCATGACACCCGATGCGTTGGTCTCGTTAGGAATCTCAATGAGAATCCCCCAGGTGAGGTGGTCATGAATCACGGCCTGACCAATATCCAGAATGCGGATCTGGTACTGCGCCATAATGCCGGTGATTTCCGAGGTCAAACCGGACTTGTCTCGCCCGGCGACGTTAATCAGAATGAGTTGACTCAATCTTGCTTCCTCTAAGTCGTATTAGCTTTGTCCGCTGACTGCTTCTTCTGCAGCCGACGCTGCTTTGAGCACTTCGATGCGATCGACACGCTGCAAACCACGCGGCAACTTGTGACCACGGCGCCCACGCTCCCCTACATAGTGCTCCAGATCACTAAAGCGCAGCTTGAGATGACGTTTACCAGAATGAATCACCAACTGATCGGCTTCGCGGAATAACTTCGCAGCCACCATTAATTCTTCTCTATTCTGAACGCGCGCAGACGGAATCGAAATGATCTTGTTGCCTTTGCCTTTCGCCAGCTCAGGCAGCTCACGCACCGGGAACACCAGCATGCGCCCTTCATTACTGACCGCAACCAGATACTCCTGTTCAACGTCGCTCACCTGCTCCGGCACCATTACCTCGGCACCTTTCGGTAAGGTTAAGGCAGCTTTACCTGATTTATTCTTGCTTTGCAGATCCGATAGTTTGGCGATATAACCATAACCCGCATCGCTCATCATCAACAGTTTTTGATCACCATCGCCCATCACCACGGCTTTAAAGGTCGCACCGGAGGGCGGGTTGATCTTGCCCGTCAGCGGCTCACCCTGCCCTCTTGCCGACGGCAAGGTATGTGCGGGGACGGTGTAGGAGCGCCCGGTCGAATCAATAAACACCGCCCCCTGATGACTCTTGCCTCGCGCCGACAGCGCGTAGGCGTCTCCGGATTTGTAACTAAGCCCTTCAGGATCGATATCATGGCCTTTTGCGGCACGCACCCAGCCTTTTTCGGATAGAACAACCGTCACCGGCTCTGAGCTAAGCAAATCGGCCTCGGTGAATGCCTTGGCTTCGCCTCGCTCCACCAGTGGAGAGCGACGTTCATCGCCATATTTTTCGGCATCGGCGAGCAACTCGGTTTTGATCAACTTCTTCATCAGAGCTTTAGAACCCAGCGTCTTGATCAGTTGCTTGCGCTCTTTCTCCAGCTCTTCCTGCTCGGCCTTGATCTTCATTTCTTCGAGCCGGGCCAATTGGCGCAACTTGGTATCGAGAATGTAGTCGGCCTGAACCTCACTCAAATTGAAGCGCGCCATCAGCACCGCTTTGGGCTCGTCTTCGGTACGGATGATGTGTATAACTTCATCAATATTCAGAAAGGCAACCAATAAGCCTTCCAAGAGGTGTAGGCGTCTCTCTACTTTGTCCAGGCGGAACTGCAAGCGTCGCGTAACGGTCTCGGTTCGATACTGCAACCATTCGGTAAGAATGCTGCGCAGATCCTTCACAGCTGGCCGGCCATCAATACCAATCATGTTGAGATTTACGCGGTAATTCTTCTCGAGATCGGTACTGGTAAAGAGGTGTCCCATGAGTGCTTCGACATCTACGCGATTGGAACGCGGCACAATCACTAGTCTGGTGGGATTTTCGTGATCCGATTCATCACGGAGGTCAGCCACCATGGGCAACTTCTTGGCCTGCATTTGCGAGGCTATTTGCTCCAGCACTTTCGCGCCCGATACCTGATGTGGCAACTCGGTGACGACAATATCGCCATTGTCCCGATGGTAGACCGCCCGCATTTTGACCGAGCCGCGACCTGTTTCGTAAATAGCCTGCAAATCTTTGCGCGGGGTAATGATCTCTGCTGCCGTGGGGAAGTCTGGCCCCTTCACGTGCTCCATCAGCTGCTCTGTGGTCGCCTGCTCTTCTTCTAACAAACGCATACAGGCGGTCGTGACTTCACGCAGATTATGCGGCGGAATATCCGTTGCCATTCCCACCGCAATACCCGTCGTACCATTGAGCAGCAGATTCGGCAGTCGCGCGGGGAGTGTTTTGGGCTCCTCCATGGTGCCATCGAAATTGGGCACCCAGTCCACGGTGCCCTGCCCCAACTCGCTCAGCAGCACCTCAGCATAAGGTGCCAGGCGCGACTCGGTGTAACGCATGGCGGCGAAGGATTTTGGATCATCGGGGGAACCCCAGTTTCCCTGTCCATCGATCAATGGGTAGCGATAGCTGAACGGCTGCGCCATCAGCACCATGGCCTCGTAACAGGCACTGTCACCATGGGGATGAAACTTACCAAGCACGTCGCCCACGGTACGTGCCGACTTTTTGTATTTGGCACTTGCCTTCAGCCCCAACTCAGACATCGCATACACAATACGACGCTGTACCGGCTTTAAACCATCACCCAAATGGGGCAAAGCCCGATCGAGAATGACGTACATGGAATAGTCGAGATAGGCTTTTTCGGTATAGTCACGCAGAGTGACTTGCTCTACGCCATCTTCGTAAGGGGTAATTTCGCTGCTCATTTTATTGTCTTGGATCCTGATCAGAACCGGCTGGCAGGTTGCAACCTGCTCCTAAAGCACTCGGAAAGAGCAAAACTGCTCCCATGTAAACCCGCCATTATAGGGGCTCACGCCCCCCATTCAAAGCGCCGTGACCAGACCTTTACCGAAGCATTAAAAAAGGGAAATTCTCTTGGGAAAAGGCGAGTCAAAATTAGAATGCCATGATAAGATAAGCAGCGAATCGGCGAGGGATTTATGAACGACCAAAGGCAACAGAACATCTGTAACAACAGGCTAATCGCTGAATAAAGATGCTCAATATTGGTCACTCTGTGATGCTGTACCCAGTAAATTGATTCATAAAACAAGGCGTTAGAAGAACAACAATGTTTTCCCGTTTTAATCTCAATTCAACTTGGATATGGACTAGGCAACTAAATGAGTTCAAGTGTCACCGCTCCCGCTCGCGAAGAATTTCAGGAATGTTTTTCGTTCGAGTCAGCAAGGAAATCTGAGCATGCGCAGCAAAGCTCCTTCGCAACCTCAACCGAGGTGGCTGGCGTGAATAACCCAAGCAACCTTACTGGCAACTGCCTCAAGCTCAAAGGCTCATTATTGCCCATGACGGTGCTGGAACTGGCCTACTATCGCGGCACGCAGTTTAAAGAAGAACTGCAAGCCAAAACCGCGCAGGCTCCAGACTTTTTTGAGAACCTGCCTGTGGTGATAGACCTGAGTAAGTTTCAGGAAAGCGAACTACCCTTCGAGGAACTCATCGCAGCCTGTAAGGCATTTTCGATTCGCGTCGTTGCAGTGCGAGGCGGTAGCGAAGCTCTGCAAGCCAGCGCAAAAAGCGCGGGCCTAAGCACGCTGGCAGCGCAGAAGGAACGCCCCAGGGAGGTGGAGGCTCCCGTTGAAGCTGCCAAGGTATGCAATGACACACCGGATGCAAACCCGCAGACTCAGACAGAAACCAGCGCGGATGACGCTAATGCCCACAAGGTAGTGGC
>JBFHVM010000240.1:0-4859 GCA_041589495.1 Oleiphilaceae bacterium
CTTAATCTGCTGAAAGTCGTCGATTGCCATGTAAAGAATGGAGAACTGATTGTGTTCGTTCAGCGCTGCCTCTTTCGCGTTGTGCAGCTGTTCCATGAAGTACTGGCGGTTATACAGCCCGGTCAGCAGATCCATCTGGCTCATCTGCTTGATCTTCTCTTGCAGCTCGGCGTTGTCCTCCTCGGGACGCAAAACAATCTGCAGGCAGCGTTCGCTGTCGTAGCTGGCTTCGGAGAGGCTCATGGTGACGGGGATTTCGGTGCCATCTTCACGTACCGATGTCATCTTCAGATCTTCCAGCGTTTCGGTTTCTTCGCGCTCGAAAAAGTTTTTGCTTACATCTTTAAACCGTTCCTGAGAGGCTGTGTCCAGTGTGTCGAGCACGGGAATGCAGATCATTTCGTCGATGTCGTCATAGCCTAAAAAGGCCAGATAGGAGCTATTGGCATAGATGTGCATGCCATCGTTGATGTAAGCAATGGCATCTTTGGAGCTGTCGAGCAGTAATTCACAACGCTGTTCAATATCCCGTAATTGCACGTCCATCTGACGGAGCCTTTTGCGTGCTTTCAGGTTTTCCACTTCGCGTTTCACGACGGCGACGACGTGCGGTTCGTTGTCGATGACGACAACGTCTTTAGCGCCAGCCTTGAGATGAGGGACAATGCCTTCACTGTCATAGGTGTCGACGAGAATAACGACTGGAGTATCTCTGTCATTTTGTTGAATCTTTACCGTCAGCTGATCGATATCTTCGGCATCCGATGCGCGGGCCAGAAACAGATCCCAGGTTTGCTGGGCCAGCATATCGTCGAGCAGCTCCTCGTCGTCGATCTGTTTGGCACGTGTTGCAATGCCGGCATTGCGCAACAGGCTGATCAGGCGCTCAGCGTCATTTTGCGACTTGTCGAGAATCAAAAGGTAGAGTGTTTCGTTGCTTCTGCTCATGCTGTCCACTGTGTGTTATGCGACATTCACTTGGTACTTATCTGGCAATGCTCAAAGTGTTGGCCACAAGGAATCAAAATCATCTTCGGCGTCACTGGCCGGTGTGTTGGAAGCGCCGCCCAGTTTTTCCAACTGAAGGCTATCGGCCAACACAAACTGATTAAAGCTGCCCGTTGCGGCGATGCGCTTTTCGAGCACGCTTTTCTGCTCGGAGTCGGTATAGCGCAACGACACCTTATTACCGCTTTGGAAGGGCAGTCTTGGTGTTATCAAAGTGGCAGGCTGACCAATACTGCTTAACTCGGGTAATAGCAGGCCTCGCAGGTATTCGCTCGGGGCTCCGGTTTTATGCAAGAGCTGCACGCCGCAAGGCCGTGCATGTGGCGCCAACAATTCTATGCCGATTTGGGTGCCTTTTTGTTTGGCGTGACGAATCCAGCGAATCACGGCAATGCTCCAGGGCTGCTTATCGCTTTCTCGAATTGCCAGTATTTCCCCTGCCTGGATATTACTCGGCACATCGCCTGTCCACTGCATGCAGTAGCCGCCGGGGCTGGTGTTGGTTAGAGGCACTTTGTAACGTGGGTAGGCGGCGCTGCCGTCTTCTTTTACCGGGCGGTCGAAGTTAATGGGGCTGCTGGCCGGGCCGTTGTTGGCACCGCTGCCAGTGGCGTCGAAGGCTTCGGACCAGGCATCATGCTGGCGCTTGGCGCGTTGCAAAAATACATTGCTGTCGTCGGAATCAGCATGTTGCGCTGCACCCAGCATCTGGGTGTGGAATTCGATCTCACCCGACACGTAATAATGAGTGGCACTCAGCCCGACACATAGATTGAGTGAGCCATCGTTGGCGATGCGCTTGAACGTGCGCTTGGTCAAAATACCAAAGGCGTAGTCCAGATGCTTAAGCAGGTGTTCAGACAATCGTTCTGGATTTTCGACATGCACAATGCCGCTGTCTTTACGTTGCGTGAGTGACCCCAGGTGATTATTCAGACGATCGACCAGCTCAGCCGTGTCAAAACCATAGTAGTAATCGGTGAGGGTGTCGGGTAACAGGCTGCGGTAACGCGGGGCAAGGTCCTGTTGCATGTTGATGACAAACACCGCGCTGGAAGAAAATTCGGCGCCCACTTCAACGTATTCTGACCACACGTCAAAGGTGTCGTAAACGGCTTGTAAATCCGCCTGACGCAACTGGTTTGGCCGGCTGCAGCTCAGCAGCAGGTTACGCTTGTAAGCGTTGTCGATGCGTGACTCTTTACGATGTTTATTCTGATCGTCATGAATCATGTACTTGAGCAGGTCGATGGTTTCGCAAAACTGATACACCTCATGCATCTCGAGCCAGATCGACTTGGGTGCCATGCTGTAAAGTTGTTGGCTGCGCAATAATACCTGGCCATATTCGCTGATCATGCGATGCGCGGCGCAGGCAAAGTTTTTGCGTACTTTCTCGCTGCCCATAGAATCCAGGCTATCCATCATGACGCTTTTATAGCCGGTAGCGAGGTGAATCAGCATGGCCTGTGTAAGATTGGCAATTTTTTGCTGTTTATCTGGCAGTGCGATGCTTTGATTCAAAAAGTGCTTGGATAGTTCTTCACACACGTAACGTATGGGCGTGCGCAGCGTTTCGAGGATGTCTGAACGATCTGCCGGAGATACCGGCATTTTATTCAGCTCGGTGATGGCTTGATAAAGTTGGCGAGAGGTTTCACCAATGTTGGCCATGGGCAGTTCATCCACCCAGCGCGCAATGGCTGCTGGAGTATGCTCGGCGAAAGAAAGCGCGTGCTGGGTTTGCTCCGGGATGGTCAGGTTCAGTTCAATTTCGGGGCCAAGCATTCAGTAATCCACAGTCATATCAGATAAGTAAAGACAATTCGCTGACATTGAAACCAGCCACATGTGAGAGCTGGAGACACTTAAATCAAGCATAGCAGGGATTAGGGAATTGTCGCGATTTCGCGCTTAAACCCCTGTATTGCATGTAAAACTTGTTAAATAGCCAACAAAGCCGAGCATTTAGTACGGTCTATTCGGTAATTGTCACCGGTGTCTTGGCGACTTGACCGGGAATCTCCACCATCAGGCGTGGCAAAAGATAGCCCGAGACCGAAGCCGACAGCCGGGTATAAACGCGTTTGGCATCCTCGCTGGACACCTCAAAGTGCCCGGCACCAGCCACCCTGTCGAGCAAAAAAAGATAGTAGGGTAAGGTGCCTGCAGCAAACAGGGCATGCGACAGTTCGGCCAGTACATCGGCATTATCATTAATATCTTTAAGCAGTACCGACTGATTAAGCAAGGTGGCCCCGGCGTTACGCAGTTGTCGCAGGGCTACTTGCAAGTGCTCATCTACCTCGTTGGGGTGATTGCAGTGTACAACGATTACCAGTGGCTTTTTGCAGGCTGTAACAATATCGAGTAAACCCTTGTCTACGCGTTGAGGCAGAGAACTTAGCAGTCGGCTGTGAATACGCAGGTGTTTAATATGGGCAATGTCCGCCAATTCGCCTAGCAGCCACGCCAGATAATCGTTATCGAGCACAAGAGGGTCACCGCCGCTGAGGATGACTTCGTCTATTTCAGGGTGTGTTCGCACGTAATTCAGCGCCTCGAGCCATTGCTGTCGTGACTGGCGATGCTCAGCGTAGGGAAAATGTCGGCGAAAACAGTAACGGCAATGAATGGCGCAGGCCTGGCTGGCGATCAAAAGAACGCGATTCTGGTACTTATGAATGATGCCGCGAACCGGAGAGAACTGGCGTTCCTGCAAGGGATCGTTCACGAAACCGGGCATGGGGTCAAATTCGCGCTGTTGTGGTAACACCTGAAGCAGCAAAGGATCATGAGGATTGCCCGCTTCGATTTTGTCGATATAGGGTTGCGGGACCCGCAGTTCAAATAATCGCTCTGCCTCAGACTCCGCCTGAGGGTGCGCACGCAGGCCCACCGCTTCAAGCAATTGCTGCGTGGTGATGCGGCTGTCCTGCAATAGTTGCTTCCAGTCTTTGTCGCTTATTATGTGCTGAGTTTCGACAGCACCAGAGCTTCGATGTATCATTAGCGCCTTCTTTATAACCCGGTGTTCGCGCGGGCGGCATAATCTACACTGTCACGGTGTTTTTAGCCATCCCTACGGCAATGAGGTCACCATGACATCAGTGACGCGAAGTACCGACAGTATTCTTATTTTAGGCTCAATCGGTCGAGGCCTCGGCTGATTTTAGGTGAGGAAACATGGCAAGCTACTCTACCAACGAATTTCGCTCCGGCATGAAGGTCATGCTGGACGGTGATCCCTGTTCAATTATCGACAACGAGTTCGTAAAACCAGGGAAAGGACAGGCTTTCAATCGCGTTAAGCTGCGCAATCTGAAGTCTGGGCGCGTCTGGGAGCGCACCTTTAAGTCGGGTGAATCGCTCGAAGCGGCAGACGTGATGGAATACGACATGGAGTACCTGTACAACGACGGTGAGTTCTGGCATTTCATGATGACCGATGGTTCCTTTGAACAGCATGCCGCCGACGAAAAAGCCCTTGCAGAAGCGAAAGACTGGCTCAAAGAGCAGGAAACCTATGTGGTTACCCTGTACAACGGTGAGCCGCTGTCTGTATCGCCTCCTAATTTTGTAGAGCTTGAAGTGATCGAGACCGACCCTGGGCTAAATGGTGATACAGCGCAGGGTGGTTCCAAACCAGCCAAGCTGTCGACCGGTGCCAGCGTAAACGTCCCTCTGTTTGTAAACGAGGGTGATGTACTGCGTATTGATACCCGTAAAGGTGAGTACGTCAGCCGCGCCAAAAACTAATGGTCTGGCAACCTGCTGCCAGTTTGGCAAATATCAAAGCCCGGGCTGCGTTGTATGCGCAGATCCGGGCTTTTTTTTCGGCGCGGGGTGTC
>JBFHVM010000241.1:0-4851 GCA_041589495.1 Oleiphilaceae bacterium
CACCAGATACAAAGCAACCAGTACTAGTAAGGTGGTCAAAGATGTCACCAATGTCCGCGACAAGGTTTGCGTGAGCGAAATATTGATGACTTCAATCGGCAAGGATTTGCGCAGCTTACGGAAGTTTTCACGTATACGGTCAGATACGACGATCGTATCGTTAAGTGAATAACCAATGACCGCCAAAAGTGCAGCCAATACGGTAAGGTCAAAATCCCACTGCAAGAGTGAAAATATACCCAGAACAATAATTACGTCGTGTATCAAAGCCGCAACCGCGCCAACAGAGAACTTAAACTGGAATCGCAAGGCGACGTAAACCATCACCAGCGCCAGCGCCAGCAACAAACCCAGACCGCCCTGTTCTCGTAACTCTTCACCAACTTGCGCACCAACGAATTCCGCACGCTTTAGCTCCACACCGGTGCCGCCTGAAGATAAGGTTTGGGTCACTTCTGCCCCCACCTTATCGTTGAAGCCCTGTGAGAGTCGGACCAGAATCGCCGTATCACTACCAAACTTCTGCACTACGAGCTTATCGTAACCGGCGGCCAGTAATTGCTGGCGAACATCCTCTACGTTGGGCGCCTCGCTGTATTCCAGTTCAACCAGTGTACCGCCTGTAAAGTCGAGCCCCAGAGCGAGTCCCTGCGTACCCAGTGAGCCTATCGACAACAACAATAAGAGAATGGAAAGTCCCGCGGCAAGCTTGCGTTTGCCCATGAAATCGATTTGCTTGATCATCGTGCAACACCTCCCGAACCAATTGAAAGCGAGGTAACCTTTCTACCGCCATAGATGAGATTTGTGATTCCACGACTGAGAATGATCGCCGTGAACATGGAGGTTAGAATGCCGAGCGAGAGGGTGACTGCGAATCCTTTGACCGGTCCGGTACCCACCGCAAACAGAATTACCGCCGCAATCAGGGTGGTAATGTTGGCATCAAAAATGGCCACGAAAGCGCGGCTATAACCCGCATGTATTGCCTGTTGCGGAGACATTCCATTAGCCAGTTCTTCCCGAATTCGGGCGAAGATAAGCACATTGGCATCAACCGCCATACCCACGGTCAATACAATCCCCGCAATCCCCGGTAAGGTAAGCGTTGCCGATATCATCGACATTAATGCACACAGCAGAACAACGTTGACGGCCAGTGCTATATTAGCAATCACACCAAACACGCGGTAATAAACGAGCATAAACAGGAGCACAAGCCCAAAACCGATTTGAACAGATAACAAACCTGCATCGATATTCTGCTGACCAAGGCTTGGTCCTACCGTACGTTCCTCAACAAAGTAGATTGGCGCCGCCAAACTACCCGCTCGCAGCAACAGAGCCAGCTCCGCAGCCTCTGTAGGCGAATCCAACCCAGTAATGCGGAAGCTGTTACCAAAGGCTCCCTGAATAGTAGCCAGACTAATGATTTGCCTGATTTCGCGGTTCTTCCGATCAATGACCTCTTCACCATTCACCATACGGCGCGTGGTTTCGGTTTTCTGCTCAATAAACAGAACCGCCATACGGCGCTTGATCGCCCGTTTGGTTGTATCCAGCATCATCTTGCCACCTGCGCCATCGAGATCGATACTGACCTGCGGCATGCCATTTTCGTCGAAAGTCGCCGTAGCGTTCGCTACGTTGCTACCCGTGACAATAATGTCGCGCTCCAGCAAGGCGCTGCGATTAGGATCATTCTTAAAAGGGAACTTTTGGGTTAAGGCGCCACCACCATTAGCCTTGGCTTCGAGCCGGAATTCCAGATTCGCTGTTTTACCGATGATACGCTTGGCGGTCGCGGTATCCTGCACACCCGGCAGCTGCACGACAATACGATTACGTCCCTGACGCTGCACGAGCGGCTCGGCAACACCCAATTCATTTACCCGGTTACGCAGGGTAATCAGGTTCTGCTGAATGGCATAATCTTCGATTTCTTTGATGCGCTGCTCAGATAGACGCAGCACAAGGAAAAAATCTTCTCCGTCCTGCTCTGTAGTGCGCGTAAACATGCGATAGGAACTCGCGGCCAGCGAAACCGCGTTATCGAGCGCGTCTTCATTACGGAACTTAACCCGAATCCCATCGATACCGTCCTTATTAACAGATCGGTAGCGAATGCGCTCTTCTCGCATCTCTGATTTCAGCTCGCTTTCGTAGACCTGCAAACGCTGATCGAGAGCTTTTTCCATGTCGACTTCGAGCAGGAAGTGCACGCCACCACGCAAATCGAGCCCCAACTTCATGGGCCCGGCACCGATCGATCTCAGCCAATCAGGAGTGGTTGCCGCCATGTTAAGAGCTGCAATGTAGTCGTCGCCCAGAGCGCGCTGTAATACCTTTTTGGCATTGAGCTGAGATTCACTGTCATTTAAGCGAACCAGCAGGTTGTCATTTTCAAGCTCAACCGACTTTGAGGTGATACCGGCCTCTGCCAGCGCCTCAACGACGCGTACTCGCGTATCTTCTCCGGGAGTCAGACTACTTTGCGTACCACTGATCTGCACCGCGAAGTCGTCTGGATACAGGTTGGGTAAGGCATAAATACAGCCGACAGCCAACACCAGGACAATCAGCAGGTTTTTCCATAATGGGAATCGATTGAGCATACTCGCACCAAGCTACTTATTATTAATTGATCAATTCAGGCCGCGTAATCTAGCCCCTGATCAGATGCTTTTCAGTGTGCCTTTTGGCAATGCTGAAGCCACAGCCACTTTTTGAATCTTCATCTCAACGCCTTCGGCGACCTCAAGCATGACGAAATCGTCAGTTACCTTGGTTACCTTGCCTGCAACACCACCGCTGGTCACTACCTCGTCACCCTTGGACAAGCCAGAAACCAGATTACGATGCTCTTTTGCTCGCTTGGACTGCGGGCGCCACATCAAAAAGTAGAAAATAAGGATAAAGCCACCAAAAAAGATCAGCTGCATCATCGCACTGGGGCCTTCAGGCTGTACTGGCGCAGGATTCGCCAATACGTCTGTAGACATTAAGAAAGCCGCCAGCAGGTAAACAAAGCGTGTCAACATGGTCATAGGTTGTATTCCCCGAAAAGTTCGAATTGTGAAGTTGTAAATTAGAGACTTAATTATCGCGATGCAGGGCCTTCATTCGGGCCATCTGTCGCATTTGCGGCGGTAAGAGCGGGCGTTGCTTCTCCCCGCTGAGAATAGAAGGTCTCAACAAAGGCGGACAATTTACCCTGTTCAATCGCTTGACGCAATCCACGCATTAAATTCTGGTAATAGCGCAAGTTATGGATGGTGTTCAGCTGCGCGCCGAGCATTTCATTACAGCGATCCAGATGATGCAGATAACTGCGGCTAAAGTTTTGACAGGTATAACAGTCACACTGGGCATCGAGTGGCCCGGTATCCGTTTTGTGCACCGCATTACGGATCTTGATAACACCCGTAGAGGTAAAGAGGTGACCATTACGGGCATTGCGTGTAGGCATCACGCAGTCGAACATATCCACCCCACGGCGAACACCTTCTACCAGATCTTCGGGCTTACCTACCCCCATCAGGTAGCGGGGCCGCTCCTGCGGCATTTTGTCCGACAGGTAATCAAGCACTTTAAGCATCTCGTCTTTAGGCTCTCCAACAGAAAGCCCACCAATGGCGTAACCATCAAAGCCGATTTCGCTGAGCCCGATAAGCGACTGCTCACGCAAATCTTCGTACATGCCGCCCTGCACAATACCAAACAAGGCAGCGTCGTTGCCCTCATGCGCTTGCTTGCTACGCGCCGCCCAGCGTAAAGACAGCTCCATGGACGCTTTGGCCTGCTCTCGCGTGGCGGGATATGGTGTACACTCGTCAAAGATCATCACGACATCCGAGCCAAGCTTGCGCTGCACTTCCATTGAGATTTCGGGCGTTAGTTCAACCTTGGAGCCGTTGATAGGCGACTTAAAGGTAACGCCCTGCTCGGTAATCTTGCGCAAATCTCCCAGCGAAAACACCTGAAACCCTCCCGAATCAGTGAGGATGGGCTTGTTCCATTGAATGAAATCGTGCAAATCACCGTGTTGTTCAACAATATCGGTGCCGGGCCGCAACATAAGATGAAAAGTATTGCCCAAAATAATATCAGCGCCGATTTCTTCTATGTCTCTCGGCAACATGCCTTTCACTGTGCCATAGGTACCAACCGGCATGAATGCCGGTGTTTGCACCTCGCCTCGAGGAAAGCTCAGCGTCCCCCTGCGCGCCAATCCGTCCTGATGGCTAAGGGTGAATTTCATGCGACAAGCCGTCGTGCTCACTTCTCTGTATTCTCCTGACTGGTAGCTAATCGCGGCCACAGTAACATCGCATCACCGTAACTGAAAAAGCGGTATTCGTTTTCAATGGCAGTCTTGTAGGCCTGCCTGATGTTATCCGTTCCACACAAGGCCGAAACCAGCATCAATAAAGTGCTTTGCGGTAGGTGGAAATTTGTAATGAGGCCATCCACGACCTGGAACTCATAACCGGGATAGATAAAAATATCAGTATCACCCTCAAACGGTTTTAACTGACCGCTCATTGTCGCAGACTCCAGACTTCGCAAACTGGTTGTGCCCACGGCAATTACCCTGCCTCCGGCTGCGCGTGTCGCCTTTATTTGCTCAACAACATCGGCAGAAACCGATATCCATTCGCTGTGCATGGTGTGCTCTTCAACATCATCCACACGCACAGGCTGAAACGTACCTGCCCCCACATGCAAGGTAACAAAGGCCTGGTTAACGCCTTTTTTGGACAGTTTCTGCAGCAAATCCTCGTCAAAATGCAAACCCGCTGTAGGTGCTGCGGCAGCTCCTGGGTGCTGCGCATAGACCGTCTGGTAGCG
>JBFHVM010000242.1:0-4812 GCA_041589495.1 Oleiphilaceae bacterium
ATAAGGATAAGCAAAAAGCGTGCTGGAGGTGCCCAGATTTTTTTCGATGAGATCTTGTGCCTTGGTAATTTCATCTTTCATGGACGCGTGCCAGGCACCTGTGTTGCTGTAGTTTTCTAACATATGCAAATGGGTATGCGTGTGGTTGGCAGGCGTCATCAGACCGCTGTCTGTCATGGTGCGTAATTGCTGCCAGCTGCACTGCGAGCCAAACTGCTGTTCGATGGGCTGTGTATTAATGAAAACGGTAAAGGGCAGTTTACGTTTTTTCAGGATTGACCAAGCGACAGTGCAGACCGATTCGCCTGCATCATCGAAGGTGATTGCGGCGATGCGATCAGAGGCGAAGTCC
Source organism: Oleiphilaceae bacterium (assembly GCA_041589495.1). Taxonomy (GTDB): domain Bacteria; phylum Pseudomonadota; class Gammaproteobacteria; order Pseudomonadales; family Oleiphilaceae; genus PZPK01. The sequence continues at coordinate 353 of JBFHVM010000242.1, forward strand.
CGATCTGAGCGCAGAGTATTGATCACTTCGGGTAGCGACAGAACCGAAAAGCCATTTTCTTCTAGCCAGTCGAGATGTTGTTCAAACTGTTCGGGTGGAATGCTGGTGATGGCGGGCGTATCGGGGCTGACATGGTGATATTGTAAAACCACGGCATGTCGGTTTGACGCATGGGCACCAGCTGCCATGATTAGTGAGATCAGCAATCCCAGTAAGGCACTAAGCAAGGGGCTCATGCCCGTGCTTGATAAACTATCGGTCACAGTCATACAGGAGCGTCCAAAATGAAACGATACAGCAAAATTTTATGTATGTTGGACACAAAATCAAATGCTGAGGCCACTCTGGCCGCTGCGGTTAAACTGGCCGATAACCATCAGGCTTCGCTCACTCTGTTTGGCGTGGTGGACACCCGCGCCCGTGGTTTCAGTATTTTCAGCTCTAAACAGGAACGCCAGGAGTGGGTCGAGAAAGTACTGGCTGAGAACCGCAAGGAGCTGGAACAACTCGCTTTAAGTCATGCCGCCAATAGCAAGGCCGTAGTAGATGTGAAGGAGGGTTGCGCGTATCTGGCGGTCATTCATGCCGTGTTGGAGCATGGCTACGACCTGGTGGTTAAACATTGCGATAAGAACGAATGGGAAGGTGGGCGCATTGGTAGCGAAGATATGCACCTGCTACGCAAATGTCCCTGTCCGGTGCTGCTGTTACAAAATGCCCCGGCAGATGGTTTTCGTTCTGTCATGGCGACTGTGGATGTGTCAGATTCTGATGAAGATATGAACGCAGCCGGACGCGTACAAGCGCAATTAAACGAAGCCGTTATCGAAACCGCAGCAGCTATGGCGGTGGCTCAGGGTGCCAGTATGCACATCGGAAGCGTTTGGGATGCCTATGGTGAAGATTTTTTACGCTATGGAGCCTTTGCACAATTACCGGAAGACAGGGTGTTGGAATACATAGAGGATTGTCGCCTGGAGTTTGAGGAAAGACTCGAACAATTATTGACGCTAATGAAGCAGGAGCTAGGTCGCGATGCGGTGGATTACTTGCGTCCCAGAAGCCGTTTGGTGAAAGGCAAACCGCAAGAACAAATACCCGTTATGGTGCAACAGAACGACGTTGATTTGTTGGTGATGGGGACGGTCGCGCGTACCGGGATTCCCGGATTTATTATTGGCAATACCGCCGAATCCATTTTGGCGCAGGTACAATGCTCGGTGTTGGCGATTAAACCACAAGGTTTTGTTTCACCCGTCTCGCTGACGGTCGGAAACAGCGTGCAATCTTGATTTGAATCAAGGCTATCTATCACCCTATTGGTTACTCTGACTCTACGCTTATTAATGCCGGAGGTGGATCATGAGCTCACATCAAGCACTCATCGACAAACTGGGAAACATTCTTGAAGAGTTGGATTATCAATTCGATCGTCTGGAGCATCGAATAAAGGATTATCCCAAAGAAATTTCGGCATCAACAAAGAGAAAGCTATCCGAAATGGCCGAAATAAAATCCAGATTATTGAAGATACAAAACGAATATCAGGAGGAATTGATAGAAATTGCCGAAGACGTACAAACGGATCTCGAGGCTTTATTGGATGACGCCGAGCAAAGCATCAAAATGTTGCTGGAAGATATAGACCTCGAGATTAAAGTCGAAACTGTTTAAACGCCTCAGGCCAGACGTTTATCGTTGTTTGCGACCCAACTTGCAAGGGCTCTTTTCGAGAGATATTCTGCTCTGCCTCGCGCCCTGTCACGGGGTTTTCTCGCAGAGATCAGAAGGATGAAAGGTGTTCAGCCGCAAGGATTTCGAAAGTTATTGCCAGCAACTGTTTTCTGACTTTCCCTGGCGCATTCATCTCTATACCCCGCAACAAAACCGCATAGAACTGGGGCAGGGTAAAGCACATTGGTACCCTTGGCCGCTCGAAATTCGTTTGCATACCGCCAAAGCAGAGCGCGACTTTCGTCGCATGAATGCCTACGGTTTGGTTGAGCGTTATCTGGCGGGTGAAGTCGACTTCGAAGGTAACTATCAGCTCTTGAGTGCCATCAAGGCCTTTGTTCCGATCAAGCTGGGTGTAGGGCAATTAGCCACCAACTGGTTAAAGCATCGCGCTTTTCAGACGCAGGACCGCGCGCGTAACAATGTCAAAAGTCACTATGATATGCCGCAAGGCCTGTTGGAGCGTTATCTTGATCGCCGGTATATGGCCTATTCCTGTGCCATGTTTGAAGACGCCACACTTCGTTTTGACAATTTAGAGCAGCTCAAGCGCCCAGGCTTGGGTGAGAACGATCGCTATGACTCCCTCGAAAAAGCCCAATGGCGCAAGTTTAAGGATGCGGTGGACTTTATCGCGCCGGCCGAAGGCGAGACCTTACTCGATGTTGGCTGTGGTTACGGAGGTCAGCTCGAGGTGGCTCTGCGTCACCACCCATTCGGCAAAGTCGTTGGCTGGACGCACTCTTCCAATCAGGTACAGCATGGTCGCGCCATGCTCGAAGACTTTATGGACGAGCAGTGGGAGATGAACGAGGGCGACTACCGGCAGGATGAGCGCATATTTGATCATATCTGTTCCACCGGCATGATCTCCCATGTTGGCCCGCGCGGTCTTAAACCCTATGTGCGAAATATTCGGCGGCGTATTAAAACCGGTGGACGTTACATTCACCATGCCTTAATGGAACGCTATTCGCGGGTACCACTGAATCGGCAGGTAGGCATCGCGTTCAACAAACAATATGTGTGGCCGGGCTTCCACTGGTTTACTTTGGGCGAGCATATTCGCTTGCTGGAGCGTAACGGATTTAGAGTGGTACGTGTGCTCAATCTTCGCGATCAATACAGCAAAACAATCACCGCCTGGTACGAGCGTTTCATGGCCCACGAAGCACTCATGCGCAAACACATGGGTGACGAAACCTTTCGTGCGTGGCGTTTGTATTTGGGGGCGGGAGCTGGTCATTATTCCGGTGATGTGAATCGGGTTTACTGTGTGGCCGTGTAAAAAGCAGCTTGGGTTCGATTGATTCGGGGGAGTAGTTGGCCTGGTGTGTGTTGTTTTTGATCCAGTTGCAGTGCAGCCGACTTTCCTCGCCTTTTTGTGAGATGTATCACGCGAAATGGCGTCAAAAAAACTTACAAATTTCTGCTAGACGATCCAGTCCCTGTCTGGCTCTAGCCCCTTAGCGAACTGAAAATATTTGGATTGTCTTTGGCTGGTACGAAATATGTATAGATAAAATATCGGTCTGCTGATCAGGGATGACGTCGATTGGCAGATGAGACTTGCGAGTGCGATGTTTCCCCACGTGTTAAGGTTTTTTAAAAACATCGACTTAAAAAACAGGACAGGTCAGCTCCTAAAAATAGTGCAAGGACGTGCTACATCAATCCTTCTTTATTTCGGCCTAATTATCTGTTCGTCAATCCGTGGTGAAACGGCATTGCGCTTGTAAGTCCTCAGCCTGAATTTTTTATTTCGACTATTTCTTGCGAAGGATTGAAACATGCGCCGCCTACATGCCAAACCATTCAAACTGTCCAAGTTGTCTTCTGCGATTTCACTCGCGATTCTCTTGCCGTTGTCAAACCCGCTTATGGCGATCGACGATACGCAAACGGGTACCGCAGGTATAAACGGAACGAATGGCGCGGGCGGCAATCCACCCCTTGACGGTAGCAGCGGCACCGCCGGGGGCGATGCCACTGCAAGCTCAACCTCAGTCGGCGATCTGACAAATAGCGCGTCCGCAACCGGCGGTCAAGGCGGGCATGGTGGCAATGGCGGAAATGCCACCGGTACCGATCAGAACGGCGGGAATGCGGGCGATGGGGCTAATGGGGGCGATGCCTCGGCGACGGCTTCAACAGAAGCATCTGGTGGTAATACATCGGCGACGGCCACCGCACAGGGCGGTGCAGGCGGTCGAGCAGGGCTGGGAGGAAATGGCAGCGGCACTGGTGTAGATGGCAGCGTTGGCACCGGCGGCGAAGGAGGCGATGCGCTTGCCACCAGTTCGGCGACACAAACAGGCGCTCTTGGTTCGACCACCTCCAATACCGATGCCCGCGGAGGCGCAAGTGGGTATGTTTATGGCGCAAGCATAGCCGGAAGCGGCGGTTCGGCGACGTCCTCCTCCAGTGCGATCTCCAGTAACGTATCGAACACATCCAATACCTACGCCTATGGACGCGCGCGAGGAGGTACAGGAGGGCACTTGTATCAAGGTGTCGGCGGTTCTGCAGGTAATGGAGGGGGTGCGAGTAGCAGTACCTTGGCGTCCTCGGCCGGTAATAACAGAACTGTAGCGGATGATCATGTCTATGGCGGAAACGGCGGGTCTGTCATTTCTGGTGTTGGTGATGGTGGTAATGGTGGCAGTGCAACATCTACCGCCAATGCCGTGCAATCTGGAGCGACGACTCAGTATGCGCAGGCGGAT
>JBFHVM010000243.1:0-4714 GCA_041589495.1 Oleiphilaceae bacterium
CAACAGACAGAGGGTGAAAAAGACGATGCCATAAAACGACTGGTTTACATCAGCACTGAGGCCGATTCCTTAACAAAGGAGGAGATATACCAACTTTTGCAGCAGTCACGACAGAACAATACGCAGAATCAGGTAACGGGCTTACTGTTGTATCGTGGTGGTAAGTTTATACAGGTGTTGGAGGGCCCCGAAAGGTCAGTGGACGCGACGTTTCTTATGATTGTCAAAGACAAGCGGCATATCGATGTATCCGTATTATTGGACGAGCAAGTGAGTGAGCGAATGTTTGCAGATTGGGCAATGGCATTTAATCACGATGAGAACGAACAAATTGAAGGTCTCTCCGACTTTCTGCAATTTGGCCAATCCAGAGATGAAGCCCGTATTCCCGAAGGTGAGGTGAAAAAATTACTTCAGCGTTTTAAGCTCGTAAACAAAGACCAATAACTGGCCCCGTGCGTAACATGGCCCGCCCAGAAGGATTCGAACCTTCGACCTTCCCCTTAGGAGGGGGACGCTCTATCCAGCTGAGCTATGGGCGGACAAAACTGCTTGGCTAGTCAAACACACTACTGCGCATTCTAAAATTGCTCCGGCCATTAGGACGGCCCTGAACCAAGACGCGGCTGATTATAATAGCTGCAAAGCTCGGGTCAAAACTTTACACTCATTAAATACGCAAATATCTAATCACCCGGCTGGAGGATGTATGTCGGTAAAGAGTGAGTTTCACGCCATTCTCGATACGGCAGGGATAGTACCCGTCATAAGTGTAAGCGATGCCAAGCAAGTGGCTCCATTGGTTCAAGCGCTGTTTAATGGCGGGTTGAGAGTTTTTGAATTTACTTTGCGACATCCTTCGGCTATGCAAGCACTAAAACAGGCTTGCGAGACCTTTCCTAACGAGATCATTGGTGCTGGAAGTGTCCGTACGCCTGAACAGTTCGATGAGGCCGTGAACGCCGGGGCTCAGTTTATCGTGAGTCCAGGATCTACGCCTGCGCTCATTGCGCATGCAAAACAACAGAGCGTACCCTGGCTACCAGGAGCCGCTACCGCATCAGAAATGATGACTCTCTGGGATGCTGGTTTTTGCTATCTTAAGTTCTTTCCCGCCGAAGCCAATGGCGGAGCCGCGGCACTAAAGGCCATTTCTGCGCCACTTGGTGAATTAAGGTTTTGCCCTACGGGCGGTATTAACCCTCAAAATTTACATGCCTATTTAGGGCTCACATGCGTCGCTTGTGTGGGAGGCAGTTGGATGTTGCCGCAGAATCTCATTGATGAAGGCGACTGGCAGGGTATCACAGCATTGACGGAACAAGCTCTGAACCTGGCGAAAAGCTTACCGCAAGCCAACTGACTTTTTGAGCGACAAAACAAAAGCAGGCATGGAAAAGTGCTTGCTTTTGAAACGCGTACTCATACAATGCGCCCCCCCCTAATTAATAAGGATAAGGGGCTTGTAGTCAGTAGAAATAAAGGAGCAATCAATTGGCTAAATCTAAAAGCAACTCACCTAAAAAAGCCAAGGTAAATGCTTTGGCGAAAGTGGTACGCAGTCCAGTTTTTCGGCAGCGTATCGTTGAAAGTAAAAAATCTTATCGGCGAAAGCCCAAGCACACCAAATTGGAGGGTTACCGTTATCCCACGCTACGCGTTGCGTGAGATAACGACAGCCCTTCAGCCCTTCAGCTCTTCAGTTCTTCAGTCAATCAGGCGGCCGCTTTAGCCGGCGTTTGCTTGGCCTCTTTCAGTTGATATTTTCGGATCAATGCTTCGCGTTTGGATGGAAGCATATTCATGCGCGCCGCATCACCACCTGTCACGTCGATCAGTCGCTTGTCCATGATCTTAAACCATAGCCACGGGACGTAAGCGATGGGATACATACCGAAATAACCATTAGGAAACGAGGGCAGGTTATCGAAATGACGTAAGGACTGATAGCTGCGGGTAGCATTGGCGTGATGGTCCGAATGCCGTTGTAAATGAAACAGCGCCCAGTTGGAAAAGACATGGTTGCTGTTCCAGCTATGGTAGGGTTGCGGGCGTTCGTAGCGGCCACTGGGTAATTTCTGGCGCAACAGACCGTAGTGCTCAATGTAATTAGCCGACGTTAGTTGCCACATGGACCAGAACGCAGCCAATATCAAATAAGGTACTACCTCAGCACCCAGCCAGACCCCCATTGTAGTATAAAACCCGAGTGTCATTAACATGGTCTGTAAAAACTCATTCTCGATATTCCATGGCGATTTACCTGCCTTACGCAGGCGATTGCGTTCTATACGAAAAGCACGGGCAATAGCTCCGGGTAATTCGCGCAGCGCAAAGCTATAGATGTTCTCTCCCATCTTGGAGGAGGCCGGATCTTCTGGCGTGGCGACATGTTTATGGTGGCCCCGGTTGTGTTCGATAAAAAAGTGCCCGTATGCGGCGGGCGCCAAAACAATCTTGGCCATCCATTGATCCAGCTTGTTCTTTTTATGGCCGAGCTCGTGACCTATATTCAAGCCATGGCCACCAATGTTGCCGGCCACCAGTGCCGTACCTATGTACCCCCAAATAGACATTTCGTAATTAGCGACAAACCACCCGCAAAAGATGACGGCGCCAATAACGATCGGTACATGGAGCATGGTAATCCAGCGATAGTAGGGGTCGGCCTCCAGTAAAGGCACGACCGACTCGGGTGGATTGCTCGTATCTTCCCCCAGAATGAAATCAATAATTGGGAACAGCCCATAAGCAATGAGGAAAAACATCCAGATAAAAAACTCATTACCATAGGCCATATACAGTAGTGGGCCACCCACGCCCATGGCGGGCAATAGTAAAGACACCAACCACATGTGGCGTTTCTTGTCGATATACACGTCTCCATTGGAGGCAACAAAGGCCGCTGCGTTGCTCATAGAGTGCTCCTGTCAGTTTTTGTTATTCATCTTGTGTGCGTTAGCGTTTATTAAACGCCTCGCACGGAGCAAAAAACACCGCCGAAACTGGCAATAAATCGTCATATTGTGCCATTATTTAAGGCGACAATGACGGTAAAAAGGGGTTCTCGATGTCCAATGGTACTTTGCATGGTGGTTTTGGCGGCGAACAATTAGGCGGGTTAACACCCTCTTTACATCCCGCTTATGCACGCTTGCTTTGTGCCCATCTCAAGAATAAAGGCATCGATATGGATGTGTTGTTTCGTGGCAATAGTCTGACCTGGAAGGGCTTACTTGAAACGCAAGGATTCATTAATTTCGAGCAGTTCCGATTGTTGTGCCGAAATGCCATGGCACTCACTCAATGCCCCTGGCTGGGGCTCGAAATATCCACCATGATTCAAGTATCTGCTCACGGTCCAATGGGGTATGGCGCGGTCGCCGCGCAAACCGTGCGACAGGCTTTTAAACTTGTGGAACACACGATGGCTACGCGCATTCGCTTTTACGACTTTAAACTTGAAGAAACCCAAGGGAGGGCATTATTCACCCTGCGTGAATTGCTAGATCCCGGCGAGTTAAGAGAGTTTATCTATGTGATGCTACTGGGCTCTTTTCAGGATATGCTGGCCAAAACTTCCGGCACCATGACCACCGATATTGGTGTACATTTTCCTTTTGCGGAACCGCCCTGGTCCCATTTATATGGTGAACGGTTTCCTGGCTTGGCGATCAGTTTTCATGCCGAGCAATTCACGATTGAACTGCCTGCCGCACTACTAGACCTTCACTGCCTCACTGCAGACGAATTCGCGTACCGTAATGCACTGAGAGAATGTGAGCAGTTGCTGGCAAGCCAGCGCGAGGGAGGGGAGCTCTCGGAACAAATAAAACGCAGATTGTTCAGCGCTGATGGTCATTACCCAACACTCCAACAAATGGCAAAACAACTCAACCTCTCAACCCGCACACTGATTCGTAAACTTAAGCAGGAAGATTGTTCCTATCAACTATTACTCGATGAAGTACGCAAAGAGTTGGCATGTTGGCATCTGCATAATAGTAAGCAGAGCATCGAACAAATTGCCGAAAGTCTCGGTTTTGCCGATACCTCGAATTTTTCGCGTGTCTTCAGGCGTTGGCTAGGGTGTACGCCCTCCGCGTTTCGGAAAGCCGGAATCGGTGAGTAAAAGCTACTCCTTTATGCCTGATCACTTCGCGAGAAACGCATTCTCCATCTATTATTGTTGTCACACATTGTTCGCAGTTTCAGAGCAATGAGTGCAAAGTAAGGCTTGAACCCCACAGTAACCAGAAAGGCAATTAGATTTTGTTTTGGTTACATTCAAAATCCGTGTACGGAGAAAGGTGCTCAGCATGCAGATAGGTATACCGAAAGAAAGCGTGAGAGGAGAAACCCGTGTTGCAGCAACACCCAAAACTGTAAAGGAACTTAGGAAACTTGGCTTTGATGTGGTCGTACAAAGTGGCGCAGGATTGAAAGCGAGTTTTCAGGACGCTCAGTATGAACAGGCTGGGGCGGCTGTCGTAAGAGCGGACAAGGCTTGGAGGTCGGATATCGTTTTTCGTGTCAACCCGGTATCTGACGCCGAAATCGACAAAATTCCATCGGGCGCCACTTTGATTGGTTTCGTGCAGGCAGCGCAGAACGAAACGCTATTGGAGAAACTCAGCGAGCGGAAGATAACCACCTTGGCTATGGAAATGGTGCCTCGGATTTCGCGCGCGCAGTCACTAGATGCGCTCTCTGC
>JBFHVM010000244.1:0-4699 GCA_041589495.1 Oleiphilaceae bacterium
CACGGCGGTAACAGGGGTTCGACTCCCCTAGGGGACGCCACTTTTCTCGCCTCATTACCGTCCGGTAAGTTCAGCGAAGACGCCTCGAAGTTTTCCCCGCAATTCGCTATATTTCCTCTACACTTTACGTTAAATCAATCACTTATCGATTGATCAACTTATTCTTTTGTAGAGACTTATCGCTCACCATGCCCACCAACGACCTCATCCTCGTTATTAACTGCGGCAGCTCGTCGCTCAAATATGCGCTTTACGAATGCAACAGCTTTACCGTTTTGGCGCAAGGGCTCGCAGAATCACTCGATGCACAAAGCAGCCGCATCAACCACACTTTGGGAACCGTGAAATCCGTATTCGAACAGCCCGGCCTGGATCACAAACAAGCACTTAACTGGGTAACGACTACTCTCGATAATTCTGTGGATTTAAGCAAGCGCTTACGCGGCATCGGTCATCGGGTCGTTCATGGCGGAGAGCAATTTAAAAGCTCGGTAAAGATCGATGCAGCAGTCATGTCGCAAATTCACGCCTGCATCCCGTTGGCACCACTGCACAACCCTCCCAATCTTTTGGGGATAGAAATTCTGCAGGAGGCTTACCCTGAAGCGCCACAAGTCGCCGTATTTGATACTGCCTTCCATCAGAGCTTACCGCCCCACGCCTACCTTTACGCGCTACCATACGATTTATATCGGGAACACGGCGTACGGCGCTACGGTTTTCACGGCACGAGTCATCGATTTATTGCGCGTGAAGCCGTTCACCTACTACAACTGCAACACGAACCCAACCTAATCAATGCACACCTGGGCAATGGTGCGAGTGTATGCGCCATAAGAGAAGGTAGAAGCGTTGATACCAGCATGGGTATGACCCCTCTCGAAGGATTGGTTATGGGAACGCGCAGCGGAGACATCGATCCCGGCCTATTCGACTTTCTGCTGGCACTCGGGTACAGCACTCAGGATATTTCAAAACTGCTTAACAAGCGGAGCGGACTACTAGGTCTATCCGCCCACAGCAACGATATGCGCACCTTAATCAGCGCTGCCGACAACGGAAACCAACAGGCAGCCATTGCCATCGAAGTGTTTTGCTTCAGACTCGCCAAATACATAGCCGCCATGATGGCATCACTTTCAAGCCTCGATGCCTTGGTGTTTACTGGCGGAATTGGTGAAAATGCGGCTCGCGTGCGCAGCAAGACCCTGCAACACCTGAGCATTCTTGGGTTTCAACTGGACGAACAAGCCAACAAAGATCTCGGCCGAGGTAAGGCAGGCATCATTCATGCAACGGCTTCGCATCCGGTTTGGGTCATTCCCACCGATGAAGAACGCATGATCGCGCAGGACACTGCAGAACTTACGACCAAATAAACGACTGGAATCAACTATGAGTAAAAGCTTTTTTATTGCCCCTACCGCACTACACTCAGGATTGACATCCGTTTGTCTAGGCCTTGTTCGTGCGCTCGATAAAATAGGCGTTCGCGTTGCTTTTTTTAAACCCGTCGCCCCTCTTGGGCAAGCTGGTGCTGAATTTGACGAATCCGTACATTTCGGCCGCTCTATTTCTCGCCTTGAAAGCCCGGACCCAATCCCCCTCTCAGAAGCACAAAAACTCCTGAGTCGTGGCGATCAGGGAATATTGATGGAGAAGGTCGTTGAAAACTATCAGAGCGTAGCCAAGCATGCAGACGTTGTTATTGTCGAAGGGCTAGTGCCAGACCGCAATGAGCCCTACACCGCGCGCCTTAATATAGATATTGCCAATAACCTGGATTCAGAAGTCATTCTCGTAGCCGCCCCTCGCGACATGAGCGCTACGGAACTCGATAGCCATCTGGAACTTGCAGCAGGACTGTTCGCATCAACAGAAGACCCCGATGTGTTGGGTGTCATACTTAATAAGACCGGCAGTCCGCAAAAACGGGCCGAACACGCCATGTATCTATCAGAAACCGACGTACCCGCCGGCGCCCCACCCGTCAATTTTGCAAAGGAATGTCACACCCTGGGAGATCATTTCAGATTGCTCGGACAAATCCCCTGGGATGAACGGCTTTGCGCTCCGCGTGTTATTGATCTCGTTAACAGCCTTGGCTTTGCCGTTATTCATGAAGGTGAGATTCAACACCGCCGCGTGAAAAATATATCGGTCTGTGCACGAAGCGTCCCTAACCTTATCAGTCAGCTCACCCCCGGCTGCCTTATTGTGACGCCCGGCGACCGCGTCGATGTCCTGCTTGCCGCGTGCATGGCCGCCTTAAGTGGGGTGCCCTTGGCAGGCATATTACTGACCGGCAATTACCAGCCCAGCGATCAGGTCATGAATCTCTGCCAACAAGCCTTACTAACCGGCCTACCGCTGTTGATGTCGGCACGCGATACATTTCACACTGCATCTGCGCTCACCACCATGAATAACGAAGTGCGCGCAGACGACATAGATCGCATGGAACAGGTTGTCACGGTTGTTTCCGAGCATATCGACATCGACTGGCTTAGGACACGAGTAGGAGTTCAGAGAGCTGCCCGCCTTTCGCCGCCCGCCTTCCGCTATCGTCTTTCAGAAGCGGCGCGCAGTGCCGGCAAAACAATCGTATTGCCTGAAGGCAATGAACCACGCACCATCTGCGCCGCAGTCATTTGCCACCAACGCAACCTTGCTCACTGCATACTCATCGGCAAGGAAAAAGAAATACATTCGGTTGCCCAATTACAGGGGGTAGAAATCCCCAAAGAACTAAAAATCATCGACCCAGACTCTGTGCGCGAACAGTATGTAGCACCCATGGTTGAACTCAGAAAAAACAAGGGCCTGACCCCTCAAATGGCGCTTGCCATGCTTGAAGATAACGTCGTCCTGGCCACCATGATGGTAGCACTCGACGAAGTTGACGGTCTGGTATCCGGCGCAGTACACACAACTGCGAATACCGTTCGCCCTGCTCTACAACTAATCAAAACCGCACCACACGCGAAAGTAGTCTCCTCAGTGTTTTTCATGTGCCTCCCTGAGCAAGTGCTCGTTTATGGGGACTGTGCTATTAATCCCGACCCGAATGCAGAAGAACTTGCCGACATCGCAATACAGAGCGCAGACTCCGCCAAAACCTTTGGCGTAGAGCCAAAGGTTGCGATGATCTCCTATAGCACAGGCGAAAGTGGCAGTGGCCAAGACGTCGACAAGGTAAGAGAAGCAACGCGACTTGCAAAAGAAAAACGCCCGGACCTACTGATTGACGGCCCCTTACAATATGACGCCGCCGCCATTGAGAGCGTTGCAAAGAAAAAAGCCCCAGCCAGCCCGGTAGCTGGCAAGGCTACCGTATTTATATTTCCCGATCTTAATACGGGCAATACAACCTACAAAGCCGTTCAACGCAGCGCCAATGTGATCAGCGTCGGCCCTATGTTGCAGGGCCTCCGCAAACCCGTTAATGACCTCTCTCGCGGCGCATTAATTGAGGATATTGTTTTTACTATTGCCTTAACCGCGGTTCAGGCTGAACAAGTGGAACAAGCGCAAAAAACAGTGTAGTTAACAGGAATGCCATGGTGCAGATGTAGCACATGTTCGATACACCTGCTCACCAAAATGAACGGGCGATGATGCCCGTGCACCACCCAGTACAACCTTGACCAGCAACGAGTAACGCTATGCATTACATAAAAGGCGGCTTGGCTGCCATCCTGGCCGTGTGCAACGTTTTGATTTTAGCCATTCCTTTTTTCTCGGCCGTTCTACTAAAAATAACCATACCCGGCAGCGAGGCCAAAAGCATATTCACTACTCTGGTAACGAATATAGCCCGTCAGTATAACCGCCACAACGCATTGATATTTCTCCTCATGGGGCGCATAAAGTGGAATATCTGTGGCCTCGAATCCTTATCCAAGACAGGGAGTTACCTCGTCATTTCTAACCACCAATCCTGGGCAGACATCCCGGTACTGCAACAAAGCCTCGAACCCCACATCCCTTTGCTCAAGTTTTTTCTGAAAAAAGAACTGTTGTGGGTACCTGTTCTCGGCGCCGCCTGGTGGGCGCTGGATTTTCCTTTTATGAAGCGTTATTCGCGCGAATTTCTCGAAAAACATCCTGAGAAACGTGGTGAGGACTTCGCCGAGACCAAGCGCATGTGCGACCGCTTCAAGAACTCTCCCGTATCTGTAATGAATTTCCTTGAAGGCACCCGCTATACAAGGGACAAACACCAACGGCAATCAAGCAACTACCTCCACCTACTCAAACCAAAAGCGGGCGGAGCGGCACTGGTAATCAACTCTATGGGCGATATCATTTCAACCTTACTCGACGTAAGCATCCACTACGAGGTTGAGGGAGACATGACACTATGGAAACTTTACAGCGGGCAGGTAAAGCAAATTAACCTGCGTATTAAAACCTACGAAATTCCTCCAAGCTATACCATTAGCAGCTATGAAGATGACACCGCATTTCGCACAGATTTCAAACAGTGGATTCATGGCATTTGGGAAGACAAAGATGCTTGGCTTAATAGCCAGATAAATACCTAACCATTACCCCACCAGAAAGGACGATGCACCCACAGAACACCTTGAAACCACTCCAACAAAACGAAACTAGGTTTCGGGATACATGATAGAAGTAATCCAAAGCACTGGCATGCCCCTGCGGAGCGGGTCAAATCTTTGATTTGAGACCGGAC
>JBFHVM010000245.1:0-4586 GCA_041589495.1 Oleiphilaceae bacterium
CCGGCCATACAGCCGCCTCAGCGGCTCACAAATGTTTGGCTAGTGGAACCAAATACGTTGCACCACCAATAGTGATGCTGAGTTTTGGAAACCCACGGAGCTTGACCGTGGATTTACTTAATCATTGCTCTAATTGACGCTAAATTTTAGCCTTCTTCATCAACGCTTTTAACGCATAACATTTGAATCACCGTCGTGATGAATACGTCTTCGCGACGGGGTATTTTTTTATAGTTGGCATTTACTTCTTCTCGTTTGCCTACCTTTCCAATATCCCTATCCTATTTTATTCGCCCTCTTTTAGAAAGTGCGTCTTAATGACGGGTATCCCACTTTTTCTCTTTTAAGCTAAGCAACTGATCTAATTAAATAAATTACCAATCAAATAAAACCTCAAAAATAACCATCGCAACAACACAAAACTGATTGCAAACTAAACAAAAACACACTACTGTATGCTTAAACAGCACTCAGGAGAGCTCCATCATGGATGATATTCGCCCCCCTTTGCCCGACCAGCCGGTTCGATTCATGGACCAGTTTCGTGCGTTTATCCGCAGCAAGCAACTCGCCTACAAGACGGAACAAACCTATTGCAAATGGGTAAGCAGCTACATTCGCCATCATCATTGTCAGCATCCCAAGAACATGAATGCAGAACATGTCGATGCCTTTTTAAGCTTTTTGGCCCTCCGGCAAAGTGCTTCAATCAATACACAAAAAACGGCATTGAACGCGCTGGCGTTTTTGTACAGTAAGTTTTTACACATAGAGCTGGGAACGCTGGATTTTGCGCCGAGCAAAAAGCCTGCAACCATTCCCACCGTGTTTAGCCATACCGAGGCTTTATCGGTGATTAGTCATCTTGAAGGCGTTTCGCGACTGGCTGCCTCTCTCATGTATGGTTCGGGTTTACGCGTGATGGAGAGCGTGCGCTTGCGTATTCAGGATATCGATTTCAGGAACAACTGTATCGTAGTCCGCGAAAGCAAAGGCATGAAATGGCGACGCACGCTTTTGCCAAGCTCTTTAATCGAGCCGCTGGAGCAGCAGATCGAGTACGCGTTGGCTCTGCATAAAAAGGATCTTTCCGACGGTTATGGCGAAGTGTATTTGCCGCATGCTCTAGCAAAAAAGTATCCCAGTGCACCGAGTGAGCCGGCTTGGCAGTATTTGTTTCCGGCTAATGGTCTTTCCAAAGATCCTCGTGCCGATGTTAAACGGCGCCACCATATTGGCGAACAGCAAGTGCAGCGCGCTGTGAGAGCGGCGATTAAACAGGCCAAAATATACAAGAAAGCAGGTTGCCATACGTTTCGCCATAGTTTTGCTACCAACCTGCTGCGAGCCGGTACCGATATACGCAACATTCAGGAGATGATGGGCCATAGCAATATCGCCACCACGCAGATTTATACGCATGTGGTGGGGATTCAGGAACGTGGTGTGGTCAGCCCGGTGGATCAGTCTCTATAACCATTTTGCTGAACCAGCATTGCTTCGCGGTTTCACATATTCGACGATTATCCGCAATGAGGTAAACCAAAACGGCTTTTACACGTATTGAACCATGACACATTTAGATTGGGCGCCATTATGCTATCGCTATTTAAAAGAGATCCATTGAAAAAGTTACGCAAAAATTACGACCTCAAGCTTGAGCAGGCGATGCATGCTCAACGTTCGGGAGATATAAAAAGCTATTCCATGCTCACCGCTGAAGCCGAACGTCTCTATGCACAAATACAAAAGCTGAAAGCTGGCAACTGAGGACTTACCTAGATATTACGACCAATAAAAAAGCCGGCGCGGTGCCGACTTTCTCATTATCCGCTTAGCCTAACCTGGCAGTAACTCAATCGGATAGCGGATCGTCGTTTTGTCTACGCCTGGCTGCGGACCAAAGTTAACAAGGCGCAGACGGTTGCAGATCTTGCTTTCAAGCTTGGGCTCGTTGAGCGTTGACTCAACAACCGAGCAATTAGACACCAAACCGTTTTCTTCGATGGTGAACTCGGGCGTCACCACCCCTTGCAAGGAAGGCTTTTTGCGCAGCGCACGGTTGTAGATGCTGTAAATCGCGGACTTATTGGCATCCATGGTTTTACGTACATCTTCGGTCGTGCGGCGTGCGGCCACTTCTTGCATGGCTGCTTCTTCAGCGGCAATGTCGGCAACGACCTCTTCCACTTCGGCAACTTCGGTCTGAGTTCGCGTTGCCAGACTCAACTGTTGTGTCTCGTTGGTCAGCTGCGCCTCGTCAATACCGGCGCTGCGCGTGGTTGCTTTGGCCACATTGGCAAGCTTGTCACTAGCCTTGCGTGCGATGGGCTTGGCTGTAACCGTCTTGGGTGTATCCAATTTTACGGTCTCGGCGAGTGCACTTAGCTTATTGAGCTGATTACTCATAGCCAGCAAGCCTGAGTTTTGCGCCTTTTCGCGAGCCTTGGCCACTTCCTGCTTCGTAGGCTTGGGCTTCACCTTGGGCTCGGGCTTTTTCGCGATCTGCGGTTTTGGTTTTTCGAGCTTGGGCTTCAGTTTTTCTGCTACCTTTGGTTCAATCTTAGGCTTTTCGGGTTCCGGCTTTTTCTCTTCTTTCTTCACGATAGGCTTGGGTTTCTCTTTTTTCTTGAGCATTACCTTGGCCAATTGCGGAGGCAGTTTTTCGAGATCTTCGCGCTTCTGTTCTGGCAGGTTGGTCCAGGTAATCGCCACTGCGACGATTACGAAGAGTGGACACACCACCGAGACGATGCGCAATAAGCGTTGGCGTTCGCCCTGCTCTGTGTTCCAGGCTAAGCCGTGTCGTGCAAAAGACATACTTAGGCCTCCTGTTCCACTTGGCGATTAACCGCAAGTGAAATACTCACGTAGCCGGCATCGACGCAAGTCGACATGATCTTTTTAAGCAGCTCGTAGGGCAATTCACGATCCGCCACAATGGTAATGGGCAAACCGGATTCGATTGCCGAGGCGGAGGCGCGCTTGGCCTGGTAATCCAGCTCGGCTTTGAGAGCCGGCTCTACTTCGCCATTAAAGCTTTTCAGCGCGTTTACTTTAACGATGGGACGACCACTGACCAGAATGTCGTCTTCGGTTACCGCAAGCGCCAGAGCGTCTTTAGGCATTTGCTCGGCATTGGATACCGGCAGTTTGATCTTGTTGTCCTGATTCAACACTTGCACGTCGGAAGACGAATTCACCATCAAAAAGAAGACGAGAATGGTGAAGATGTCCATCAGCGAGACCAGATTCAGCTTGCCAGTCTGCTTGCCACGCTTGAGGTGGCGTTTGATGCGTTTGGCTTTGGCAGATTCTTTCATGACTTGTCTCCTGCCTGTTCGGACGCACCGGCGTCGGCAACTTCATTACTGTCGCTGGCGATTTCGGGCGCGTCTGCAATCGAGATCTCAGGGAACAACTCGGCATGTACCATGCTGCCAGCCACCACAGTGGGGAAAGACCGCACCTTATCCATGACCGTGACCAGGGTCTGATAAGAGGTGTCTTTCTTGGCCATAATGGTGACGTCTTTTTTATCGGGCACGCGGGCTTTGATTTCTTGCATCACCTTGCCCAGCATCTCGTAGTCGTGCTTACCAGTGGTGTTATCCAGTTGCTTGATCACGCCACCTTTGTTATCCGAAACCACCAGTTTGTCGTCCAGAATAATCACCTGCAGTTGCAGCTGTTCTTCTTGCGAAACGCTGGAACTGTCCATTTCTGGAAAGTTCAACTCCAGCACCGTGGTGTGGGCAAAGATCATGTTAATCAGCAGGATGGGTACCAGCACGATCATCAGGTTCATAAAGGCCGTGATATCGAGATCGGCTTCTTGCTGTCGTCGGCGATGTTTACGTCGCATAGCCTGTTTCCCCGTGATTGTTCCCTAAAGTTGTGTAGTCGTTGCTGCGTGTTTATGCAGCAGGAGCGGGAGTCATACCTGCGCTACCGGCTTGGGCTTTAGGCGCAGCCTTGGCAGCAGGGGCCGCAGGTGCGGGGGTACCGCGATCCGACAGCAGGTTCATTACTTTTATACCGGCCATTTCAAAACTATCGATGATTTCGTTGGTTTTGGTTTGCAATACTGAGTGAATCAACAGAAGCGGAATCGCTGCGATCAAACCAAAGGCAGTGGTATTCATGGCGACCGAAATACTTTGTGATAGCAGGCTGGCTTTTTGCGCAGGATCTGCTGAGGCCACTGCGGTAAAGGCTGCAATCAGTCCAATAATGGTGCCCAGCAGACCCAACAGCGTAGATACGTTGGCCAGCGTTGCCAGATATTGTGTGCGTTTCTCGAGGCGAGGCATGGTTTCGAGCAGGCCTTCTTCCATTGCGTACTCGATATCTTCACGACCCTGCTTACGTGCCAGGCGTTGCAGACCCGAGCCAATCATGGTGGCCATGGCGCTGCCGCTGTCTTTGGCATATTTGAGAGCTGCATTCAGGTCTTTACCTGCAATCATGCGGTGCAGCTTGTCAAAGTCATTGCGATTAGTGCGTTTTGCCAATGTAAGGTACATATAACGTTCAATGGCGATAATCAAACCGACGACCAGTACCAGCGAAATGGGGTACATAAA
>JBFHVM010000246.1:0-4555 GCA_041589495.1 Oleiphilaceae bacterium
CAAACGATCGATACCAATGCCCTCACCTGCGGTGGGAGGCATACCGTGCTCCAGTGCATTGATGTAATCAGCATCAAAGTGCATCGCCTCATCATCACCGGCGTCTTTCTCTGCTACCTGCTTGAGGAAACGCTGCTTCTGGTCTTCGGCGTCATTCAGCTCCGAGAAGCCATTAGCCAGTTCGCGACCACCCACAAAGAATTCAAAACGGTCCGTCACAAAGGGGTTGTCGTCATTACGACGCGCCAAGGGAGATACTTCCCAGGGGTAAGCCGTGATAAAGGTCGGCTGATCCAGCTGCTCTTCAGCCGTCGCTTCGAAGATTTCACAAAGGTATTTACCAGCACCCCACGTAGCCTGCTGTGGTGAATCCGGCACACCGACTTCTTTGGCGTAGGCTTTGAGCTGCTCCAGATTACCTTCGGGGTCATTGAACACGGCCGCATCAAAGCCCGGATTGTACTTGAGCACCGCCTCAACCATGGTCATGCGGGTAAAGGGCTGGTTAAAGTCGTACAGGCGCTCTTCGGTCACATTACCTTCGGCATCGCGAGTGGTATTGCGAATTTCTGCTGTACCCAGCACTTCGTTGGCCACCGTACGTAGCATGTCTTCGGTCAGGTCCATGAGATCGTTGTAATCGGCATAGGCCTGATAGAACTCGATCATGGTAAATTCAGGATTATGACGCGTCGACAAACCTTCGTTGCGGAAGTTGCGGTTAATCTCGAACACGCGCTCAAAACCACCCACGACCAAACGTTTGAGGTAGAGCTCCGGCGCAATACGCAGGAACATCTCAATATCCAGAGCGTTGTGATAGGTCTCAAAAGGCTTGGCAGTAGCGCCACCCGGAATCACCTGCAGCATGGGTGTTTCC
Source organism: Oleiphilaceae bacterium (assembly GCA_041589495.1). Lineage (GTDB taxonomy): Bacteria > Pseudomonadota > Gammaproteobacteria > Pseudomonadales > Oleiphilaceae > PZPK01. The sequence continues at coordinate 881 of JBFHVM010000246.1, forward strand.
ACTTCCATGAATTGTTTATCGGTCAGGTAACGGCGAATGGCACTGACAATCGCCGAGCGTACGCGAAAAGTTTCGCGAGTTTCTTCGTTAACAATCAAATCAACATAACGCTGGCGATAACGAATTTCCTGATCGGCCAAACCATGAAACTTATCGGGTAGCGGACGCAGTGCCTTGGTTAAAATGCGTAGGTTGGTAATGTCATTCACTTCGACATACAAATCGCCCTTGCCGGATTTGTGCAGCACACCACTGGCACCCACAATGTCACCCAGGTCGAGGTTTTCCCAGGCTTTGGACTCTTTTTGCAGCTTTTTACCCAGATACACCTGAATACTACCACTTACATCCTGCACACCAACGAAGGGGCCACCGCGACGCATGACACGCCCCGCCACAGCAACCGGCTTACCCAGCTCCTGCAAGGCTTCTTTGTCAAGCCCGCCAAATTCGGCCTGCAGTTCGCCAGCCAGGTGCTCGCGCTCAAAGTCGTTAGGATGGCCATTCGCCGAACAGTCTTCACGCAGCTTTTCGAGCTTGGCGCGGCGCTCGGCAATCAGCTTGTTTTCATCTTCGGTGTTTGGCGTATTTGCTTCGTTGGACATGCTGTCTTCCGCTAGTCAGTAAAGTCGTAAAAAATAGGTTTAAAGCTTACAGGCCCTGCTTGAGGCTGGCTTCGATAAAGGGGTCCAGATCACCGTCGAGCACTGCGTTGCAGTTGCTGGTCTCGACGCTGGTGCGCAGATCTTTGATGCGCGATGAATCGAGCACGTAGGAGCGAATCTGTGAGCCCCAGCCAATATCGGATTTGCTGTCTTCCAGCGCTTGCGCGGCTTCGTTGCGCTTCATCATTTCGAGCTCGTACAACTTGGCCCGCAACTGTTGCATGGCCTTGTCTTTGTTTTGGTGCTGAGAGCGCTGGTTCTGGCACTGCACCACAATTCCGCTGGGTTCGTGGGTGATACGAATGGCCGAGTCGGTGGTGTTAACGTGCTGACCACCAGCACCACTGGAGCGGTAGGTATCGATACGCAGGTCGGCCGGATTAATTTCGATATCCACATTGTCGTCGATTTCGGGCGAAACAAAGACCGAGGCAAACGAAGTATGACGACGGTTGCCCGAATCAAAAGGCGATTTGCGTACCAGACGGTGCACACCGGTTTCGGTGCGCAGCCAGCCAAAGGCATACTCGCCGGAGAACTGAATCGTGGCACTCTTGATACCCGCGACTTCGCCATCGGACACTTCGATCAGTTCAGTCTTAAAGCCTTTTTTCTCACCCCAGCGCAGATACATACGCAGCAGCATGTTGGCCCAGTCCTGAGCTTCAGTGCCGCCGGAACCAGCCTGAATATCGAGGTAGGCGTTGTTTTCATCCATCTCGCCGGAGAACATACGACGGAATTCAAGCACTTCAAGCTTTTCGCTGAGGGCCGCCAATTCGTTTTCGACTTCGCCGACGGTGTCTGCATCCTGCTCTTCCACGGCAATGTCGAGCAGCTCCTGCGCATCACCCAAGCCGGTTTCAAGATCCAGAATGGTCTCAACCACCGTTTCGAGGCTGGCACGCTCGCGCCCCAATGCCTGCGCGTTGTCGGGGTTATCCCAAACTGCAGGATCCTCTAGTTCGCGGGTGACTTCGACTAAGCGTTCTTGCTTGATATCGAAGTCAAAGATACCCCCGTAAGGTCACCACACGCTCTTGCATGTCTTTGATCTTCTGTACGATGGGGTTCACTTCTAGCATGCTGTCGCTTCCTCAGAAAAATCGCTGTCTTGGTTGGTGCAAACCCAGGCTGCAGGGCTTGCCCCGAAAAGGCGCGTATTCTATCTGATTACAGCCACAGCCGCTACACAGCCAAAGCCATCTCGCCAGCCAATTTGGCAGCACGGAGGTGTTTTGTCAGCGACTTGGATATACTGCCTCCACACAAGCATAAAAATAGCCTTTCACGCACCATGCGCCAAACACAAACAACACCCTATTCCAACGACATCAATGACCGTCTCGCTTGGCTAATCCTCGTCATATTACTATGTACCTGTGCGGTGATTTATCTACCCGCCGCCAATGGCCCCATGCTGTTGGATGACCGCTCCAACCTTTTATTCAATCAGGGTATTCGCATGGAGAACCTGTCGCTCAGCAGCATCGAAGCTGCAGCAACCTCCATGAGTGATGCCTTCCCGGGCAATCACCCCTGGCTTAATCGGCCACTGAGTTTTATCAGCTTTGGACTCAATCACCTGTTCAGCACCACCCCTCATCTGGCGATGAAGCTGACCAATATCGGCCTGCATTGCGTGAACGCTGTGCTGTTATTTTTACTGCTGCGACGCATCCTCGTTTTACTTGGCCCTACTACCCAACATTCGGCGAATAGCGTGGCACTGCTTGCTACGGTGCTATGGCTACTGCACCCGCTGATAGTGAGCACCGTGCTTTACACCGTACAGCGGATGACCGAGCTGTCCATGCTATTCACCTTACTTGGTTTGTTAGCCTTTATACACTTTCGCCAGCGCCTCATCACCGATAGTCGCGCTATACTTCCGGGCATTATATGCACCTCACTAGCGACCAGCCTTGCTTATCTTGCAAAGGAAAATGGCGCATTATTACTACCACTTTGCCTGTTACTGGAGATCTGCCTATTCCGATGGGCGTTCGCTCCACAGATTTCTAAAACCGTTCAAACCAGTTATCGACTGCTCCTGCTTATTCCTACGGCAGCACTGATCACCTATCTGCTATGGGTGATTCTGCACGATCCGCACGTCATGGCGAGCAGCCGCACCTTCACCCGGCTCGAGGGCTTTTTAACCCAGGGGCCGGTACTGATTGATTATTTGCACTGGTTTATCTGGCCCAGCGCCGATCAATTGGTTTTCTTGCACGATGGCCGCAGCGCCAGTCGCGGCTTGTTTGAACCTCAATCCACACTCTGGTCGTGGCTGCTCATTCTGGCCATGATAAGTGTCAGCGTGTGGAGCATCGCACGCCGAAAAGTCGCTTGGCTGGGATTGGGCATAGCCTGGTTCTTTGTAGCGCATTTGCTCGAATCGACAGTGATGAACCTCGAGCTGGTGTTTGAGCATCGTAACTACCTGCCCTACGCAGGCCTCGCGCTCATTATTGCTGTAGTGGCACATCATTCGCTCATGCAATTAAGTAACCAGCCTAAAACTGCGTGCTTTGGCGCATTACTCCTGATCGGACTCCCCTTTGCACTAGCCACAAGCGAACGTACCGAACGCTGGCAAAGCGAAGACCGCCTGCTGAAGCACTGGAGCACAAACGCTACCGATTCCGGGCGCTATTGGACGATGCAGGCAGCAAAACATGTGCGTGAACAAAACTTGAAAGCGGCCTATAAAGCCCTTGCACAAGGCGCGAACAGGCTTAGCTGGGAAGACGGCTTTGTGCTTGGGCAACTAACCCTGCTGTGTGCAGATAACTCTTTAGGGGAGGCTATTGATGAACCGGCGCTTATTACCCATGCCATGCAAGTGCTTCAAACTCCCCCACTCACCGCATACGGCAGATCCCAGTTTTTAACTTTGGTAGCGACCTGCACAAACAGTGAAATTAAAGCACAGCTAAACCCTCTACTGCTCGCCGCACTGCAAGCTCCCAGCCACAAAGTACGCGGACGCGCCCACTTCCTGCTG
>JBFHVM010000247.1:0-4547 GCA_041589495.1 Oleiphilaceae bacterium
ACTCAAGCATACCTCTCTATTTGTTATGGTGACTGCCGAAACGGCAAAAGACATGGTGCTTGGTGCTCTGGAATATCTCCCTGATAATTACATCACCAAACCGATTACACGTGCGGTCCTGCAAAAAAGGCTTGATCACCTTGTCGAAATGCAGGAAGCCCTCAAACCCATCAATCGCGCAATCGATAACGAAAAACTTGAGTACGCAATCGAACTTCTTGATCAGGAACTCAAGTCAGGCACACGTTATGTGATGTGGTGTTTGCGGAAGATGGCGAGCTTGTATTACCGCATGGGTGAGCACGAAAAGGCCAAAAAAATATACGAGGACGTGCTCTCCAAACGCGATATTGGCTGGGCGCGTCTAGGTATAGGTAAAGTCAGAACCGCACTGGGTGAATATGATGAGGCCATTCGAGAACTGAATAGCCTGATTCGAGATAACGGAAATCTGATTGAGGCCTACGATGCGCTTGCCGATGCCTTATTACAAAAAGGCGACACCACTGAAGCGCAGAAAACCCTCGAAAAAGCCTGTGAAGTGTCACCGCATGCCATCATGCGACAAAAGAAGTTGGCCGAAGTATGCACTGAAAACAAGGATGTCGAGGGTGCTGCCGGGGCGTATAAGGCCACCGTTAAACTTGGGCACAATTCGGTGCACGAATCGCCAGATAATTATTTGCACCTGGGGCAGTGTCTGTCTGATTTATCTGACGGTGATACCTCCGAGGCGGGTAAGAAACGCGCTAAAGAAGCCGTGCATGCCATGGAACGTGTGAGCAAAAAGTTCAAGGATGATAAACGCGTGAAATTCAATGCAGCCTTAATTGAAACGCGGGTGCATAAAGGGCAGGGCGATGAGGCGAAAGCCAAGCAGGCCATGGCAAAAGCTGCACAAATCATGGATCCCAAGGATGCGGACCCGCAAACCAAAATCGAGTTTGCCAAAACACTCTACAGTATGGGCGAGGACGCGCAGGCGGAACAGTTGCTTGGCGAGCTTGCCGGGGAATACGAAGACAACGCGGAATTGTTGGCCAGTATCGAGGATTTACTCGACGAGCCAGTGAGCCTTCAGAAACGTGTTAAAGCACGCAAGCTCAACAAAAAAGGCATATCGGCCTTTGAGCGCGGCGAGTTGAACGGCGCCATTGAAACCTTTAAGCAGGCACTGTCTGTGACGCCCAAGCACCCTGCACTTAACCTGAACGTTGTGCAGGTAATGCTGAAACAGATCAAAGAGCAAAAAGGCAATCCAGAATTAGTGCAAAAATGCCGGGAGTGTCTCGACAATGTTGCTCATATTCCGCCTCAGCACCGTCAATATAAGCGTTATTTGCACCTGAAGAAAAAGGTAGAAGCACTTTCTTAGGCTAGCTTGGAGAATGCCTATGCAAGCCACTCCTGATGAACTTCATCAAGCGCTTGGCAAAGCGCGAGAGATGCGTGAAGCCGGCACCGATGATCATTTTCTTGCCAAGGCTTTGTTGAGCGAACATGCGCGCCTGGAAAACTGGATGCGAGTGATCAGTGCGGTCAAGTTGTACTTGCGCTCAGGTATGGCGACGACCGAGCATGCCAGGCTGGTAAAAATTATGCACGAAGTTGAAGCCGCAGAGCAGCGCGCGGATAAAGACAGTGACTTTGGTTTGGAATAAACGTCGGGCACCTGCCTCTTGCTAAGGGCTTAAGGGCTCTGTTTCTGATTGCCTAGTCGTAGCGTCGCATTGAAGGCGCTACGCAGCGCCTCTATGCTGTCCTGGCCGGTGAAGTTGGGGCGCGTAATGAAGGCGAGCGTTCTGTGCGGCCCAGCTTCCTTGAGTGGCAGCGCGCGGAGTTCATGGTTATTCGTCACCAGGGAATCCAGCGCCAAAGCGGGTACAAAAGTTGATCCCATCTTGCCAGCAACCATTTGTGTCAAGGTTATCAGGCTGGTGGATGTAAAGGCCCTGCTCATTTCTGAGCGATTAAGCTGGCATGCCGTGAGGGCATGATCTTTCAGGCAATGCCCGTCCTTTAATAGTAGCAGCGTATTATGGTCGATATCTTTGCTCGCAATACCGGTTTTATTGGCAGGCACTTCGTCGACATGACTAATCCAAAAAAAGTCTTCCTCCCAGAAAGTAAAAGCCAGTAAACCATCGTGAGAAAAAGGCAGTGCGATGATGGCGGAATCAATCTCTCCTTTGCGAACCTGATCGACGAGCACGTCACTTTTTTCTTCGACAAGCGTTAAACGAAAATCGGGGTATTGGGCGCGTAAGTCTGGCAGAACGCGTGGCAACAAAAAGGGGGCAATGGTAGGTATGACTCCGAGCGTCATGGGGTAGCTGAGAGGCGCTTGTTGTGCCCGTGATAACTGATGGAGTTCGTCTACCTGCATTCTTATTTTTCGTGCTTTGTTGAGAAAGCACTGACCCAGAGGCGTAACCAACACTTTCTTGTTGTCCCGCTCAAAGATCTGAAACCCAAGTTGTTTTTCCAATTCATTGAGCGCCGTGCTGAGTGCCGACTGCGAAATTGCGCAGCTGTCCGCGGCTTTTTTAAAGTGGAGCGTCTTCTCTACCGCCAGTGCATAGGTGATTTGTTTTAACGAAAGCATTAGTGATTAACGATTAATAAAATAGAAGGTAACAATCTAGTTTATTCAATTTAGTAAATCAAACGCGCTAGTTAACATAGTTTCCAGTTCCGGGGCAGACTGCTTCGGCGAAACGAGTAACACATAGTTCAAAATCAAAGGAAACCAAGCATGGCAAAAATTAATCAGACCATCCCAGAGTTCAAAGCACAGGCTTTTCATAATGGTGAGTTCAAGACGGTCACGCACGAAGATGTGAAAGGCAAGTGGTCTATCTTCCTGTTCTATCCAGCGGATTTTACCTTTGTTTGCCCTACTGAGCTCGAAGATATGGCGAAGCATTATGAAGAACTGCAGGCTCTGGGAGTAGAGGTTTACTCCGTCTCTACCGACACGCACTTTTCGCATAAAGCCTGGCACGACACTTCAGAGGCGATCGGTAAGATCCGTTTCCCAATGATCGGTGACCCCACCGGGCGCATCACCCGAGGCTTCGACATCATGATCGAAGAAGATGCGCAGGCACTACGTGGTACCTTTCTGGCAGACCCGGAAGGCATCATCAAGGTCGCAGAGATACATGATCTCGGCATCGGTCGCTCTGCGAAGGATATGGTCCGTAAGGTGAAGGCTGCTCAGTATGTGGCAACACACGATGGCGAGGTATGCCCTGCAGCGTGGGAAGAAGGCGAAAAGACACTTTCTCCTAGTCTGGATTTGGTGGGCAAAATCTAACACGCCCATGCGTTTTGGGGCGCCACGCGCCCCCCTTTTTAAACTATTCGTCTCGATCTCATACCAAACGGGAATACAACAATGCTGTCTAAAGAATTACTGGGTGCCCTCGAGGGGTATACCGCAAATATGCAACAGGACGTGGCCTTTGTACTGCAAACTGGCACCCATGCCAAAAGAGCAGAGCTAAGCGAATTTCTGGCCTTATTCTGCTCGGTTTCGCCGTTGTTGAGTCTCGAGGAAAGGGACATTGGTTTACACAGCCCTATCTCCTTCGGCCTTTATGTCGGTGGTAAGCCTTCGGGTATCAAGTTTTCGGGTATTCCTGCTGGGCATGAATTCAACAGTCTTGTTCTCGCGGTTTTGCATGCCTCCGGTACGAGCATGAAGCTCGATGATAGTATCCAAAACCTGATCAAAGCAGTGGACATGCCGCTGAAGTTCGAAGCGTTTGTCAGTTTGAGCTGTCATAACTGTCCTGATGTGGTGCAGGCGCTTAATCAATTCGCTTTGCTAAATGATCACATTGAGAGCGAAATGATTGATGGTGGTTTGTTCCCGCAGTTGGTTGAAGATCGCAACATTCAGGGGGTTCCTGCGGTTTATCTCAATGGAGAAGTCTTTGCCAATGGTAAAATCGATACCGCGCAGCTGATCGACAAACTACTCAAACGTCACCCCGGTCTGGCCAAACAGGGCGCTGCAAAGGCTTTACCTCTGCAGGATGTAACGGTGATCGGTGGCGGGCCTGCGGGCATTGCCGCGGCAATTTACAGTGCGCGCAAAGGGCTAAAAGTAAGCCTGGTCGCAGACCGCATTGGAGGGCAGGTCAAAGATACCATGGGGATCGAAAACCTTATTTCGGTCTCAAAGACAAGTGGTCCGGAATTGTCCAGTAATCTGCTGGCACACTTAAAAGATTACCAAGTGACGATTAAAGAGCATTTGAAGGTCGAAGAAATTATTCCAGGAGAAAACACAACCGTTGTTTTGTCTTCAGGTGAGCGCATCAAAACCAAGTCACTGATTTATGCAACGGGAGCAAAATGGCGTGAATTGGGTATTCCTGGCGAAAAGGAAAATATTGGTAAGGGAGTGGCGTATTGCCCTCACTGTGACGGGCCGTTTTTCAAAGGGAAAGACGTTGCCGTGATCGGTGGCGGGCCTGCGGGCATTGCCGCGGCAATTTACAGTGCGCGCAAAGGGCTAAAAGTAAGCCTGGTCGCAG
>JBFHVM010000248.1:0-4489 GCA_041589495.1 Oleiphilaceae bacterium
CTGCTGTTGCGCCAGCGCATCCATCTCTGCCAACGGGCGATGCCCGGGCAGATCGGGCGTGTGTACCTCAAAGCCGCTCTTTTCAAAGCTTGTGCGAATATCACGCAGTGATGCGCCGGTATTCCACATACCGTGCACGATGACCACGGGAGGTAAGGAATGTGTACTCATACCGCCTGACCCATTTCTTGAGATGAATGTTGATGCCTTTCTGTATTTGCAGCTTGCTGGTGATAGCGTTTTAGCGGCCTTGGATCATCAAAGCGCAGCACCCCATCGGCCACCTGGCTGTGCTTAATGGCGAAGATGTCCTTCCAGTAGAGATCTTTGTTGCGCCAGGGATAAATGCCGCCTTGCTTGGGGATACGTTCACGTGCTCGCATGACATAACTGCTTTGCAGATTAACCAGGTCTTCCTGCGGCACATCACCCTGCAGATAGGGATACACCATGCGGTGTCCCTGTTCCTGCATATAACTCAAGAGCCGGCTCACGTAGCCGTAGGTTAGTTCCGCTTTCAAGGTCCAAGGCGCATTAGTATAACCGAAAATGGTGACCAGATTAGGCAACTGACTAAACATCATGCCCTTGTAATTGGTGAGCTTGCCCTGCTCTACCGCATTACCATCCACTCGCAGGTCCATACCGCCCCAAAACTGCAAATCTAGCCCGGTGGCGGGCACTACAATATCCGCTTCGAGGTGCTGCCCCGATTTAAGCTGAATACCCGCCTTGGTGAATCGCTCTATGTGATCGGTGATCACCTCGGCCTTGCCCTTACGCATGGCGGCAAACAGATCCTCATCGGGCACCATGCACATACGCTGATCCCAGGGTTGATACTTGGGCTTAAAGTGCTGATCTACATTGGTCGATTCCGCTAAGGCCTTACGGTTTTGAAAGCGAATCAATTTGCGCATAAAGTTGGGAAAGCCCCGGGACACCAGAAAGAAGAGCTGCTGAATAGCGATATACTTGCCGCGCATCAGTCGATTGGTCAGCTTGGCTGGCAAGAGTTTACTGAATACCGTATACATCCAATCCTGCGAAGGCATCGAGACAATATAGGAGGGTGAACGCTGTAGCATGGTTACCTTTGCCGCCTGCTCGGCCATTGCAGGTACCACGGTCACGGCGGTGGCGCCGCTGCCAATCACCACCACTTTCTTATCGCGATAATCCAGTTTCTGAGGCCAGTGCTGCGGATGGGCGATGTCGCCCTCAAAGTCATCCATGCCCGCAAAATCGGGCACGTAGCCTTTTTCATAATTATAATAACCGGTACATGTAACCAGAAAACGAGCTTCAATCTGATAGGCTTCGCCCTCATGCGGTTTTACCTCCACACACCAGCGGGCTTTCTTTGTATTCCAGTCGGCCTTAATTACACGCTGCTTAAAACGAATCTTGCTCCTTAGCCCGTCTTCGTCCACCAATTCATTCAGATAATCGCGAATACGCTCACCGGTACCTATCAGAGCCTTGTCTTTCCACGGTTTAAAAGAGTAGGCAAAGCTGTACATATCCGAATCGGAACGAATACCAGGATAGCGAAAAAGATCCCAGGTTCCGCCGATATTGTCGCGACTTTCGATAATGGCAAACTGGTCGTGAGGCCGTTGCTGCTGTAGCGTATGAGCCATACCGATTCCCGATAGGCCCGCCCCGACTATGAGAACGTCCAGCACCTGGGCGCGAGGGTTTGACTGGCTGACTGTGGCAGCGGCATCACGGACTGCATTCATGGCGATCTCCTGTTCATTATTGTGACCAACGGTCACAAACAAAATGCACTGTAACCAAGAGACAGTGAAGTCTCGATGATGTATCCTGCCATTAGTTGATATTTTCGGCCATTATGCATTTTTTTATCAAGGGTGTCGCCTATGCCACAGACCGCCAACCCGCGTCAGCGCTCCATCCTCAGCCTTATTTCCCTGTTTGACGTGATTTCGAGCTACGGCGAAGATCCACAGGCCATTATGGCGGTTTTCGACTTTGACTTGAAACAACATTCGGGTAATGCATTGATCTCGCAGGAGCTCGAATTCTCGATGGTCAGAGAAGCCCTCAAGCGACTGGAGCATCCCATGTTTGGCTTCAAGGTTGGCAGCCAAAGCACCTTCTCATCATATGGTATTTACGCCCTTACCGTGATGACTGCGCCGCATTTCCGCGATGCCTGCCACAGCGCTGCAGAGTTCCAGCAACTTTCTCTGCTCTACATGCCTATGACATTACACTACCACAGCGACTACCTGGAGATTCGCTACACACTGCCTGCCGTAGCCCCGGCACTGAGGGAGTTTATTGCCGACCGTGATTTTGCGGGCACCTATTCCTTTATGAGCGAACTGGTCGACAATCCCGTTATGATTCCCATGGAGTGTGGAGTCGCACGCCCCAAACCTGATGGCGAATTACTGCAGGCTTATCATGAGCTCTGCCATGCGGGAGTTAAATTCGACCAAACATTTACCTGGTTTCGCTTTCCCACCAGCGTTATGGGCTTGGATATCAAGCACAGTAATACCCTCGCTCATCAGTTGTACCGGGTACAGGCAGCGGATCTAATGCGTCGTTTGTATGAGAGCGAGACCGATCTGGTTGCACGTTGTAAACAATTACTTGAGGGTTTTGAATTTGACTGGCCCGATGCCAAGCAACTCGCCAGACAACTGGAAACCAGCGAACGTAGCCTGCGTCGCCATCTCAAGCAGAGCCACACGAGCTTGCGTGAATTAATAGATAACGTGCGAATGGAAAGAGCAAAGCTGAGCATTGCCAGCGGTACTGATAATATCGCGCAATTGGCAGAGCGCTTGGGCTACAGTGAAAGCGCCAGTTTTGTCAGGGCCTTTAAACGCTGGACAGGGCAAACACCGAGTAGTTTCAGAAAACTTAGCCACACAGCACAGGAAAACTTGCTTTAGCGACGCGTCACACCGCACCTGAATTATCACTTTCCAATCGTACCACTTCATCACCAATGCAAATGCGACCGCTTTGTCGAACAACAGCGCAATAACCGGCATGACCATAGAGCGCCAGCACCGCCCCTTTACCTAGGGCCTGCTCCATACGAGCACAGGGGTGACAGTGTGCTCGCAGTTCGAGGACCGCTTCGCCAATCTTTAAGCACTGATAACGCATGGCGTGCAGATTAATACCCGAAACAACAATATTACGCCTGAGCATGTTAGGACTGAGCTCCTTAAGTGCCAACAGATGCAGTACGACCTGAATATCTTCGAAATTAATCAGGCTCACCTGCCGGGAAGACGCGCTGTTTTTGACTGCACGATGATCACCTGCCAAACCGGAACCAGCGATGGCCTGCACCGAGCTCAACACATGCATGCCCTGCTTGCGGCCCGGGCGCACACCAATCCACTCGACCTTACCAGTGGCGGCGCTACCCATGTACTTATCTAGTAACTTTGCCTGAACGCTCATTATTTTGGTGATGTTTGGAAAGGTGTCGGACGCTAGAAAGCGTTTTGGCACTGGCATGTGAGATGTTAATCAGATGCGATTGGCATAAAAACATTAATCATCAGTTCTTACAAGCCCACAGCACAAAACTTAACCTATTATGCTTCGCCTGTCAGGTTTATCGCTAACAACAAAAACATGACCTGCACCCGAAAGTCACGGAGAGGCTTTCTGCCGAACACGCTTTGGAAAGACTAACAACAACTTCCCCAAGAGGAAAACATAATGAAGCGTTCACTCCTTATTGCACTGTGCTGTGCTCTCAGTATTTCATTTGCTCACGCCGCCAAGGGCGGCAAAAAAGGCGGTGATGGCGGTAGCGAACCCCCAGCCAGCGCCAATGACCCTATACTTTTTGTGCATGGTTGGAATTCAAGCGGTTCAATTTGGAATACCATGATTAATCGTTTCCAGGCTGACGGTTATAGCAGCTCAGAATTGTTTAATTGGTCCTACGATCACCGCCAGTCGAACACAACCACCGCCATGCTGATTGAAGATAAGGTGAATGAGATTTTGGCAACAACGGGCGCAAGTAAGGTCGATATCGTTGTGCATTCTATGGGTGGACTGTCGTCACGGTACTATCTGAAATTTCTCAATGGGACCAGCAACGTTGACGCATGGGTTTCGCTGGGCAGCCCTAACCATGGTACAGATACGGCCAACTTTTGCTTCGACACCTCCTGCTATGAGATGCGCATCGGCTCCAGCTTTTTGGCCGACCTGAATGCCGGAGACGAAACCCCGGGATCTGTTCGCTACCGCACCTGGCGCTCCCCCTGCGACACGGTAATTAATCCTGACGACAGTGTGAAACTCTCGGGGGCCACCAACACCCGCACAGGATGCATCTCACACAACGGCCTGACCAGCGACGCGGGTGTCTATGGTCAGGTGAGGGATCACGTTCAGTAAAGGGTTGTCGGACGTCGGACGCTATAAGCTATAAGCTATAAGCTATAAGCTATAAGCTATAAGCTATAAGCTATAA
>JBFHVM010000249.1:0-4424 GCA_041589495.1 Oleiphilaceae bacterium
CCAAGGCACTGCAAAGGAGGGTGAGGTGTTGGTGTTTGGATTACGAGGGCATGTTTTCCGCTCTAGCGATGCAGGGCAGTCCTGGGAGCAGGTTTATGTTCCAACAGAGGCGACTCTGAATAACGGCATTCGCACAGGAAGCAGTGGTGTGGTGCTGGTGGGTCAAAGTGGTACCGTTTTATTGAGTTCGGATAGCGGAATGAACTTCACCAAGCGGGAAGCCAGTCACCTGGACGCTTACACTGCGGTAGCAACCACAGAAGCGGGTGGCTTGTTACTGGTTGGTGAAAAGGGCGTTCGTCTAGCCCAAAACTAACGCCCGTTGACCGCAAAAAGCGTGAACGGGGTCTATACTTAATTACCGCCCGATGTGGGTGTCTTTACGCAGACCAACAACAATGCAAAAGAATACGGAGTCGCCTTGGTCAAATTTGGCTGAGCCGCTGCTTGAGCATGTGGTATTCAGTCACCGCGTGCTCATCATGGTGCTGTTTCTCATCGTGAGCCTTGTGCTGGGCTATCAGGCCAGTAAGATCCGTCCGGATGCCAGTCTGGAGAGGATGATTCCACTTGAGCACCCTTACGTCATCAACTTCCTTGAGAACCGTTCCGATCTCGAAAATCTCGCGAACTTTATTCGCATATCCGTGGCGGTCAAAGAAGGGGATATCTTTTCTGCTGAATATATGGCGCTGCTAGAAAAGGTAAGTGATGAAGTGTTTTATCTGCCGGGTGTGGATCGATCCGGGCTCAAATCATTGTGGACGCCCAATGTGCGCTGGGTGGAAGTGACCGAACAGGGATTTTCGGGCGGACCCGTGATACCCAACAGCTACGATGGTAGCGAGAAAAGTCTGGAACAGCTGCGGCAAAACGTGTTGCGTTCAGGTCAGGTTGGGCGGCTAGTGGCCAATGACTTTAAATCCACCATTGTCTACGTGCCCTTGCTCGAAAAAAATCCCGAAACAGGTGAATCGTTAGATTATTTGCAATTCTCCCGCTTGCTCGAATCCAAAGTCAGAGATAAGTACGCAGGCCCGGATGCGCCTATTTCGATACATATCGTTGGCTTCGCCAAGAAAATTGGCGACCTGATTGAGGGGCTTGGTTCCATCGTCGGCTTTTTCCTGGCAGCGGTGGCGATTACAACCATGTTGCTTTACTACTATGCGCGTTGCTTGATTTCTACGCTCGCGACGGTGGTGTGTTCTGTCATTGCTGTGGTGTGGCAGATTGGCTTGATGCGTTCTATGGGCTATGGCCTGGACCCTTATTCTGTATTGATACCATTCATCGTATTTGCAACGGCGATCAGTCATGGCGTGCAGTACATCAATGGTATGTCTCATGAAGTAGGTATGGGCAATGAGCCGCTGGCCGCAGCCATACGTACCTTCCGGCATCACTATATGCCAGCCATGTTGGCCTTGATCAGTGATGCCATCGGCTTCTTCACGCTGATCATTATCAAAGTGGATGTGATTGCCGATCTGGCGGTGGGTGCCAGTGTGGGAATTGCCAGTATTATTGTCACCAATATGATCCTCTTGCCCATTCTTATGTCGTATATGGGGGTGACCAAAAAAGGCATCGCCCATGTACAGCATGCGGAGCAGAACCCCAGTCCCATCTGGTCGCATATGGCCAAGCTTTCTAGTCATCGCGGCGCGCTCACCCTGATTATTCTCGCTCAAATTGGCGCTGCCCTGGCCATTTATGCGTCGCGCGACCTGCAGATCGGTGAGCTGGACGCGGGTGCACCGGAGCTACACCCCGATTCGCGCTATAACAAAGACAATGACTTTATCACCAGTAACTATTCGACCAGTGCCGATGTGATGGTAGTGATGGTGAAAACTCCTGCTGAGCAGTGTTCCAGTTACCAGACGATGGATGCGATTGAGCGTCTGCAGTGGGCGCTCAATGATACGCCCGGCGTACAGCTTTCCGTTTCGATAGTCGATGTGTCGAAGGGGGTTACCAAGGCCTTTAACGAGGGTAGTTTTAAGTGGTACGAGCTATCCCGAAATCAAAAGATCATCGACACCTCGCTCGCACAGGCGCCGACCGGGTTTCTCAATGGTGACTGCAGCCTGGCGCCAATCTTCGTATTTCTGAATGATCACCGTGCCGACACGTTCCAACGCACAGTCGATACGGTTGAGGCCTTTGCCGATAAGCATAATTCTGAAGACGTGCAGTTTTTGCTGGCTGCCGGTAATGCGGGCATAGAAGTAGCCACCAATCAGGTAATCGAAGCCTCACAAACTTTCATGATGCTGGCGGTCTATGTGGTCGTTGGCTTCATGGTGCTGCTGGCTTACCGATCGGTGCGCGCGGTTATTTGTGTGGTGATGCCTTTGGCGATGACTTCGGTGCTGTGTACAGCGCTGATGGCTCAGCTTGGTATTGGTGTGAAGGTGTCCACTTTGCCCATAATCGCACTGGGCGTTGGATTAGGCGTGGATTACGGTATTTATATTTTCAGCCGATTGCGGGAGCTGCTCGAAGAGGGGCTCACATTACAGAGAGCCTATTTCCATACGCTCCGTTCCACAGGTAAGGCGGTTGCTTTTACCGGTCTAACGCTCGCTATTGGTACCGCGACCTGGATGTTTTCACCGATCAAGTTTCAGTCGGATATGGGTATTCTGCTCACATTCATGTTCCTATGGAATATGGTGGGGGCACTAACCCTGTTGCCGGCCTTGGCCTACTACTTCCTTAAGTATGGCGAAGAAGACGATCGTGAAGTGTATCAGGAAGATAGCACGGGCGAACAAGTGCGCCCCGTTAGTCAGAATGGTTCTGCGTAATATGGGGCACCAATTACGATGCCCCGCTTTGTCTACTGAAGAGTAATGCTGATTGGGGCAGAGAAGGTGCCCTGCCTGCCATCACTATCGATGGTGGCTATTCTTAGAAACAGATTGCCAGCCTGTAAATCATCCAGCTCATACTCTGTGGTGGTAGCGTTGTTAATAGTGATGTGGCTGGCATAAACACCTGGCACGTAGCCGTATTCTATGCGGTAACCCCAAATCTCATACAAAGGTAACTCCGAGCCATCTTCGCGCTCGGTAGGGATGTCCCACGACAGGCGCAAAACGGGTTTGTTTTCAACGCTCAACAGAGCTGCGTTGGAGGTCAGCACTTCGTTGCCTGCTGTGACTCTTACGCTATACAGGCCCTCGTCGCTGCTTTGCACATTGTTCAGAGAGTAGGTGGCCTGCGTGGCACCATAAATTTCATTACCGTTCCTTAGCCATTGGTAGCTGACAGCAACTTCGGCGCTGGCACTTACCTGCAGCACTGCACTATCGCCAATGGTCAGATTGTGAGACGCAGGGTGGGTATTGATCACCAGAGACGGCGCAGTTTCGACGCGCAGCGTTGCACTTTGCGACAGAACGTTGCCCTGACTGTTGCTCACGCGAACGTGGTAGCTGCCCGCGTCCTCATTATCCGCAGAGCTGATAACAAGGTTGGGTTGTGTGGCGTTTATGATGCTTGTGCCATCTTTATACCACTGATAGCTGAGGTACCCGCCACCGCTGGCGACGACGCTAAGCTGTGCTCGCTCACCCTGGCGCACGGTCTGTGATTCTGGCTGCGACTCGATTTTGACTGGGCCGATACTGGCAGTCACGACCACATCAACAAAGTCTGAGCTGATTGCGCCAACCTCATTACTGATATTGACGCGATACGTTCCTGCATCTGAGAGGTCTGCACTGCTAACGTGGTATGTGTCATTGTTGGCATGAGGAAGAACTGAGCCGCCCTTTTGCCATTGGTAGGTAAAAGGCCCGTCACCATCAACGGCTACCTGAAGAGTAAATCCCTGGCCTTCCGTAATAGTTTGGCTGGTTGGTGGGGTGACAATTAGCGGAGGCTGAAGCACTTCGCTGACGCTCAGCAAGGCAGCATTAGACTGAAGTAGTTCATCACTGTCGCTAATTTCTACGTGATAAAGGCCTGCGTGGCTGAGGTTAATGTTCTCAACTGAAAAAATGGCGGTATTTGTATTGGGAAGGGCGACACCATCTTTGTACCATTGGTAGTCAATTGACGATTCGCCACTATGAGCCTCCACTCTTAGTAGCAGACTTTCGCCTTCGTTAAGCGATGTTGAGGCGGGGTGTGTACTAATCGTCAAAGGAGCATCAAAGTATTGTTCGGCCTGGCTGCTGGCCAGCCCTGCAATACGGCTGGCACGGGCGGCTACTTTGCTGTTTGAATCGGTAGCAATCGTACTGGCAATGTGGGCAACGGTACTGAAATATTCGTACAGTGACAGATTATCCAAGTGAGGGGCCTGCTGCCACTGTGGCAACAAAGACTCATTTAAAAAGGCCGCGGCATAAATAGCATGATTAAGCGCGGCATCGCTGCTTTCTTCGATACTGGCGGCTTGCGTGATA
>JBFHVM010000250.1:0-4381 GCA_041589495.1 Oleiphilaceae bacterium
AGCGCTACGTCCGCTCGCCGTTGGTGCCGTTGGAGCGGACCGTGGCCATGGTCAACCTGGACATGGTCGGACGGCTGCGCGACAAATTGACGGTCCACGGCACGGGCACTGCCGCCGAGTTTTCCACGCTGACAGCAATCACGTCTACGCCGCGAGTGATCCAGCCTTCGACAACTTCGTTTTGCTTGGCCGGGTCAAGATCAGTCGGGCCGTCCCAGATCAGATCAACGCCGAGTTCTTTGGCTTTAATGGCTAGATAGTGATCGTAAGATTCTGAGGCGGACATTTTATCCAGCCACGACGCCTGGCGCCCCTTGGCAAAATGCACACCACTCAGGCAGTCAAAAAGCACGCTGAGGGACTTGTGGTCGCCCTGTGCGATGATCTGTTCATTAAGCGTTAAATGCCATTCCATTTTGGGTTCTGCCATACAAAAAGAGTCGTTAAAAGGCGTCACCCCATGTTAGTTCACGCTCACCTTGATGAAAAACCGCAAGACGCGTTTCGTGACTTCCTTGGCAGGTATTATGGGGCACCCGTATCCTTGTTTGTCTCTGTTATATAGTTCTGGATGCAGTAAATGTACAAAAAACGGCCTGTTTTCCGAGGCGCGTTTGGCTATAATCCGCGTCCTGTTTATTGGTCATACCCGGAATTCCAAACATTATGAGTCACGACCCAACCATCGAAACTTCACACTTTTCTACCGATACCGATGATGCCAAGCGCGTGGGTTTCGTTAGCCTGGGCTGTCCTAAGGCTCTGGTGGATTCAGAGCGTATTCTTACGCAATTACGTATGGATGGGTACGAGGTAGTGCCCAGCTATGATGATGCCGATGTGGTGGTGGTGAATACCTGCGGGTTTATCGACTCTGCGAAGCAGGAATCTCTGGACGCTATTAATGAGGCCATGCGCGAAAACGGTAAGGTCATCGTGACGGGGTGTATGGGCAAGGGTAGTGATGCCGAGTTGATCAAAGAAAAGAATCCCGACGTATTGGCGGTGACTGGCCCACAGGCCTACGAAGAGGTGGTGGGTGCGGTACATCAGTGGCTGCCAAATGAGGCGGAACATAATCCTTATGTTGATCTGGTGCCACCGCAGGGTGTGAAACTGACGCCGCGGCATTATTCGTATTTAAAAATATCCGAAGGCTGCAACCACAAATGTACCTTCTGCATTATTCCCGATATGCGCGGCAAGCTGGTCAGTCGTCCCGCGGGTGAAGTGCTGGATGAGGCTGAGCGGCTGGTGGCAGCGGGTACCAAAGAGTTATTGGTAATCTCTCAGGATACAAGTGCCTACGGCGTGGACCTAAAATACCGTACGGCCTTCTGGCAGGGGCGACCGGTTAAAACCCGCATGTTGGAGTTGTGCGAGGCTTTGGGTGAGCTGGGAGTTTGGGTACGCTTGCACTATGTGTATCCCTACAAGCACGTAGATGAAGTAATTCCTCTGATGGCCGAGGGTAAGATTTTACCTTATCTGGACATTCCTTTTCAGCATGCCAGCCCGCGCATTCTCAAAGCAATGAAGCGCCCTGCTGCAGCAGAAAACACCCTGGAGCGTATCAAGGCCTGGCGTGCGATTTGTCCTGACTTGACCATTCGCAGCACCTTTATAGTGGGCTTTCCCGGCGAGACGGAAGAGGACTTTCAAATACTGTTGGATTTTCTGGATGAAGCGCAACTGGATCGTGTCGGGTGTTTTACCTATTCGCCGGTAGAGGGTGCACGGGCCAACGAATTGGCCGACCCGGTGCCAGAAGAGGTGAAAGAAGAGCGCTTGCGTCGTTTTATGGAAAAACAGGCTGAAATCAGTGCGCAGCGCTTACAGGCGAAAGTAGGCACGCGCCAGCAAGTGCTGGTGGACGAAGTCACTGCTGAGGGTGCCGTGGCGCGCACCCGAGGTGACGCGCCGGAAATCGACGGGAATGTGTTTATTGACGGTGCGACGCATCTTACGCCAGGTGAGCTGGTCGAAGTCGAAATCGAAGAAGCCGATGCCTATGATCTTTGGGCACATTTGGTTTCTGAATGATTGATCAGGAATGAAAAAAGCGAGCCACTGGCTCGCTTTTTTGTTTGCGGCATTAGTTGGCGCTGAAGACCGTTGGTGAGGCGTTATTGATCGGGTTGCCCGATGCATTCAAGGCAAGTTTGCTCAACAGGCTGCTACACTCAGGGTCGCCTGTGTTGGAGTCGCAGCCAGAGTTAACATCGCTTTCAAGATCGATGTCGGCGAGAAGCTCGCTGATGTTCAACGCAATCTCCCGATCAAGAATGTTGGATGCGTTGAGTCGCACCTGTGGTCGATTGTTTTTGTCGCAATCCACATTGGTATCCGGATCACCGGAACAGTTGGTGCTGGATAAATCAAAGGTCCATTCGCCGGTATTTTCGACTTCCAGCTTGAGGCGGAGAAAGCGATAACCCTGCGTACGATCGATGTTGAGTCCGGTGGCGGTATCTAGTGGGGAGTCGGCTGAAGCGGGGTCATTGTGATTGAGCGATTCAGGAACTCCGATTTTAAAATCCATGCCGGTGTACACAACGCCGGTGTAGGAGGGGACCGTACCGACGACTTCGGTGTGCTCAGGCTTGGCGACGCCGCCCGCGCTGCACTCTGGCGTGAGGTTGGTAAAGTCTACCAGGACCACGCCGTTGCTTTGAAAGTCGTTGTCGTTGGGCGTAAAGGGATAACGCGTTCCAGCAATGTCTCGCAATACGATATCGTGAATGTAAAAGCGCAGATCGCGCAGGCTGGCGTTGGCTGCGCTGGTGCCCAGATCGGTTAGAGTGTTCGTACAGTTAACGACGGTATCGTTAGTTTCTGCCACGAAGTTAATACGAATGGGCTGCGGTTCGGGATCGCCTCCGCTGGTGCAGGCAGTGAGACTCAGGCTGATGAGGAGCGCTGCGAGAGTACGTCCAAGGTGTTGCATGTTAACGTCCTTTATTGACGGCCTGTAAAGTTTTGTGGGCCTTTAGCGGGTGTCGCATAGCGTTTAGATTGACCGCTTCGACACCCACTTTGATGGTCTTGGAAGCTAATTATTCAACTTTTTCTGCAGAATTTCGTTGAACAGTTTGGGGTTTCCCTGACCTTTTGACGCTTTCATGAGTGGGCCCATAAAACCGCCGAGTAGTTTTTTGCGCTTCTTGTCGTCCGCGGCTTGGTATTGGGCGATCTGATCGGGCATGCCGGCAAGTACTTCGTCCACCATCGCTTCGAGGGCGCCGGTGTCTGATACCTGCTTAAGACCTTGTTGTTCGATGATCTGGTCGACATCGGTAGCGTCCTGCTTCCACAGCGTATCGAAGACCTTTTTGGCGCCGGAGGAGCTCAGCGTATTGTCTTTCACGCGCTTGACCAGCATCGCCAGTGCTTCGGTGCTGACCGGGCACTGCTTCATGCTGATGTCTTCGCTGTTGAGTCGACCGGACACTTCGCCCATGAGCCAGTTGGCGCTGAGCTTGGCATCTCCGGAGTCTTTGGTCACCGCTTCAAAATAGCGTGCCATGTCGGCATCGGCAGACAGGATGGAGGCATCGTAATCCGACAGGCCGTAGTTGCTGACGAAGCGCGCTTTACGGGCGTCGGGTAGTTCTGGCATGGCGTCGCGCAGGGCGTCGATGGTGGCATCATCAAACTCTACGGGTAGCAGATCGGGGCAGGGGAAGTAACGGTAGTCGTTGGCTTCTTCCTTGCTACGCATGGAACGGGAGATGTCTTTGTCGCCATCGTAGAGGCGGGTTTCCTGAACAATCTCGCCACCATCTTCCAGTACGTCTATCTGCCGCTCGACTTCGAGCTTTATGGCGCGTTCCATAAAACGGAAGGAATTGAGGTTTTTGGTTTCGGTGCGTGTGCCGAGTTTGTCTTCGCCTTTGGGACGAATCGAAATGTTCACGTCGAAGCGCATGGAGCCCTGTGCCATTTCGCCATCACAAATACCCAGTGAGGTGACAATGGAGTGGAGCTTTTTGGCGAATGCAACGGCTTCCTCGGCGTTGCGCATATCGGGTTCGGAAACGATCTCGATCAGCGGGGTGCCCGCGCGATTGAGGTCGATGCCCGACATGCCATGAAAATCTTCGTGCAGGGATTTACCGGCATCTTCTTCAAGGTGGGCGTGGTGAATTCGAACCGTCTTGGTGCTGCCGTCCGCCAGTTCGATTTCTACCTTTCCCGCACCGACGATGGGGTGTTCCAGCTGTGTGGTCTGGTAGCCCTTGGGCAAGTCTGGGTAAAAGTAGTTCTTACGCTCGAATACCGAACGCTTGTTGATTTCGGCATCGATCGCCAGCCCGAACATAATGGCATAACGAAAGGCATTTTCGTTGGGTACGGGCAGGGTGCCGGGCAGGGCCAGATC
>JBFHVM010000251.1:0-4365 GCA_041589495.1 Oleiphilaceae bacterium
ATTTATTCTGATGAGTAGGCGGGATTAATGGTCAAAATAACGAAAGGCCTGGATCTTCCAATTTCTGGCGCCCCCGATCAAACTCTCTCTCCCGGAAATCAGGTGTCCAAGGTGGCACTGGTTGGTTTCGATTACCATGGCATGAAGCCCACGATGGCCGTGCAGGTAGGGGACGAGGTTAAAAAAGGGCAGCTACTGTTCGAAGACAAGAAAACTGAAGGTGTTCGTTACACTGCGCCGGCAAGCGGCAAGGTGATCGAAATCAATCGAGGGGAGCGTCGCGTATTTCAATCTCTGGTCATTGAAATTGCTGGCGACGATAGCGAAAAATTCAACCAGTATAGCGCGGAAGAGCTGTCTAACCTGTCCCGCGAACAGGTGGTAGACAATCTGGTCAAGTCGGGTCAGTGGACCTGTCTGAGAACAAGACCCTTTAGCAAAGTACCTGCTATCGATTCTGCGCCTCACTCCATATTTGTGACCGCTGTAGATACGCAGCCTCTCTCTGCCGATCCTGAAGTTATCATCTCGCAAGACAATGAGGCGTTTAATCAAGGGCTGGGTATTCTTTCCAAGTTAACTGACGGCAAGGTCTTTGTTTGTGTTAAAGAAGGCTCAGGCTTGTCTGTAGCGGGTGATGCTCGTATTGAAAAGCATGAGTTCGGTGGTAAGCATCCGGCTGGTAATGCCGGCACGCACATTCATCATCTCGACCCCGTCAGCATCACCAAAACAGTGTGGACGGTTGGCTATCAGGATGTTATCGCTATCGCTAAGCTGTTCACTACCGGCGAATTGAGTGTCGAACGTGTGTTCGCTCTGGCAGGGCCTCAGGTTCAAAAGCCTCGCCTGGTTAAGTCTCGACTCGGTGCCTGTATTTCCGAGTTGGTAGCTGGGGAACTGAAAGAAGGTGATAATCGCTGTATTTCCGGTTCTGTTCTGGGTGGCCGAAACGCTAAAAAATCCGTAGATTTCGTGGGTCGTTACAGCGATCAGATCAGTGTTATCAAAGAAGGTAATCAGCGCGAATTTATGGGATGGCTGTCTCCGGGCACTAATAAGTTCTCGGTGATGAATATTTATCTGTCCAAGCTGGCCTCGGGTAAGTTGTTTGACTTTACCTCAACAACGAACGGAAGTGAGCGCGCCATGGTACCCGTGGGTGCTTATGAAGCGGTCATGCCGCTCGATATCTTGCCTACTCAGTTACTGCGTGCCTTGATCGTTGGTGATACCGAGCAAGCGCAACTGTTGGGTTGTCTTGAGCTGGATGAAGAAGACCTGGCCCTGTGCACCTTCGTGTGCCCTGGTAAATATGAGTATGGTCCGATTCTTCGCGACAATCTGACCCGCATAGAGAAAGAGGGCTAGTCATGGGTTTAAGAGCTTATCTTGATAGTATTGAGCCGAACTTCCACAAGGGCGGCAAACTCGAAAAATGGTATCCGCTTTACGAAGCTGTTGATACGATTTTTTATTCTCCTGGCAGTGTTACCTCTGCCAATACGCATGTGCGCGACGGTATCGATCTTAAGCGTATTATGATTACCGTCTGGATGTGTACGTTTCCTGCCATGTTTTTTGGTATGTGGAATGTGGGCTACCAGGCAAACACGGCGATTGCAGAAGGTCTGGGTAGCATCCCGACGGACTGGCATAGCTGGTTCTTTATTGGGCACGACCCATCTAACTGGATGCATAATTTTGTTTATGGCGCCGCTTATTTTCTGCCCGTATATGCAGTGACCTTCATAGTGGGTGGTTTCTGGGAAGTGCTGTTTGCGATGGTGCGCGGTCACGAAGTCAACGAAGGGTTCTTCGTTACCTCGGTACTGTTTGCGCTGATCGTGCCGCCCGATATCCCTCTATGGCAGGTCGCACTGGGCATCAGCTTTGGTGTGGTTGTGGGTAAGGAAATTTTTGGCGGAACCGGCAAAAACTTTCTTAACCCTGCGCTTACCGGTCGTGCATTCCTGTTCTTTGCTTATCCCGCTGAGATCTCGGGTGATGCAGTCTGGACTGCTGTCGACGGCTTTAGTGGCGCAACGACTTTAAGCGTTGCTGCGGTAAGTGGGCTGGAAGGGGTCAACCAGACGATAGGTTGGTCCAATGCCTTCTTTGGTACCATTCAGGGCTCTATTGGTGAAACGTCGACACTGGCCATACTGATTGGTGGTGCCATATTGCTCTCAACGAAGATCGCGTCATGGCGTATTGTACTGGGTGTGTTTGGTGGCATGGTTGCCATGTCGACCCTGTTCAACATTATCGGTTCCGATACCAATCCCATGTTCAGTATTACGCCCCAGTGGCACTTGGTCGCGGGTGGTTTTTGCTTTGGCATGATTTTTATGGCGACTGATCCCGTTTCAGCGTCGATGACCAACACGGGCAAGTTTGTGTTTGGGGCATTGATCGGTGTAATGGTGGTGCTGATTCGCGTGATCAATCCGGCATTCCCTGAGGGTATGATGTTGGCCATTCTGTTTGCCAATTTGTTCTCTCCCTTTATTGATCATCTGGTAGTACAAGCAAACATCAAACGGAGGTTGGCACGTGTCTAGTAAAGAAACGATTGGCAAGACCGTAACGGTTGCCTTCCTGCTGTGTATTGTTTGCTCCATTGTGGTAGCAAGCTCGGTGGTACTGTTAAAGCCGATTCAGCAAAAGAACAAGGCGCTAAATCTCAAGGCAAACATCCTGGCGGCAGCCGGTTTGCTGCAAGAGGGTGCATCAGCCAGTCAGATCGAAGAGGCCTTCTCTTCGATTCAGGCAAAGCTGGTTGATCTCGAAACAGGCGAATATGTTGATCCACAAGTGGTTGGTCGTAAAGAAGCCATTGCTTACGATCAGCGCAAAGCTTCTAAAGATCCGCAGTTCTCTTCGCCGATCCCTGCCGATGAAGATATCGCCAGTATCAAACGCCGCGTGCGTTATGCCAAGGTGTACCTGGTTGAAGAAGAAGGCAAGCTCGACACCATCATATTGCCAGTGAGTGGCTATGGTCTGTGGTCAACGCTGCATGGCTTCCTGGCTCTTGAAGAAGATGCCAATACGGTAGTAGGGCTTGGTTTCTATGAGCATGCCGAAACTCCCGGTTTGGGTGGTGAAGTCGATAACCCCCGTTGGAAGGCTATTTGGCCCGGTAAGAAGGTCTACGATTTTCAGGAAGGTTGGGAGCCCAAGATCGAAGTGGCTAAAGGTGCTGTAGATAAGTCGCGTGACGATGCCCAGTATCGGGTTGATGGACTATCTGGTGCGACGCTCACCAGTCGGGGTATTACCAATCTGGTTCAGTACTGGATGGGTGAAAATGGTTTTCAGAGCTATTTGAAACGTTTGCGCGAGGGGGCTTGATCAATGAGCGAAGCAACAGCTAAGAAGGTTCTGTTCGAACCGGTTTTCAGTAATAACCCCATCGCTTTGCAGATTCTCGGAATCTGTTCCGCGCTGGCGGTGACCACCAGCATGCAGTTGAGTGTCGTCATGGGACTCGCTGTATGTACCGTGTGTGGTTTGTCTAACCTGGCGGTATCTTTGATTCGCAGCCAGATTCCATCAAACATTCGTATTATCGTGCAGATGACGATTATCGCATCGCTGGTAATTGTGGTGGATCAGGTTTTGCGTGCGTATGCCTACGAAATCAGTAAGCAGCTCTCGGTATTTGTTGGTTTGATTATCACTAACTGTATCGTTATGGGGCGTGCAGAAGCGTTTGCGATGCAGAATGGCCCTGGCATGAGCTTCATCGACGGTGTGGGCAATGGTCTTGGTTATGCCGTTATTTTGCTTGCAGTCGCATTTTTCCGAGAATTGCTGGGTGCAGGTAAGCTGTTTGGGGTAGAGATATTGCCAACCATTAACGACGGTGGCTGGTATGTGCCCAACGGTTTGCTGCTTTTACCACCCAGTGCATTCTTCCTGATAGGTTTCCTTATCTGGGGGCTGCGTCAGTGGAAGAAAGATCAGGTAGAACCAGCAGACTACAAAATGTCTTCTCACAAAGTTAAGGAGGCGTTCTAATGGAGCATTACATTAGCCTCTTTGTAAAGGCGGTTTTTGTTGAAAACATGGCGCTGGCCTTCTTCTTGGGAATGTGTACCTTTTTGGCGATTTCCAAAAAGATTCAGGCGGCGATCGGCCTGGGTATTGCGGTTGTCGTAGTTTTGACAGTTACGGTGCCTGTTAACAACCTGATTTATACCTACGTGTTGAAAGAAGGCGCCCTGGCTTGGGCCGGCTTCCCAGAAGTGGATCTGAGCTTCCTGGGGCTTCTCACCTATATTGGAGTGATTGCTGCTTTGGTTCAGATTCTGGAAATGGTGCTTGATAAGTATTTTCCGGATCTTTACAACGCGCTGG
>JBFHVM010000252.1:0-4361 GCA_041589495.1 Oleiphilaceae bacterium
AGCATGGACATGATCGGGGTAATGCCACTCCCCGCCGCAATAAAAAGCTGACGTTTTCCTTCCCCTCCCCGCGCGGCATTCAGTGTAAACTCCCCCTGCGCAGAACCTAGACCAAGAATATCGCCGACCTTGACGGAGCTGCATACCGCCTTAGAAACGCACCCCGCTTGCACGGCCTTTACAGTCAGGCGAATCAGTCCCGTGGCCCGATACTCCTCCGGGCTGTTCGAGATGGAGTAGTATCTTTTATGCAGCACGCCATTTCGCTCGATAGTGAGCGGTACACACTGTCCCGCCTCAAAGCCCTGCCAGTGAACCGATGGCTGCAGGTATACGCTTTTTACGCAAGGTGCCTCGTTGACCACCATAACTACACGTGCCCTGAGTGAGCGCGCACACCATAGCGGCGCGACATCCGCCACAAAACTCTCCGCCATTGCGCACAGCTGTGTTCGCACGCCTCGCAATAAGACCACGATGTCTGGCCCGGAAGCCTGAGCGATCGTGGAGTGTAAACGCCTGAAAAGCTGTTTAGGTTGGTTGAAAGGAAAGGCAGTTGGAGCATTCATATGGACCTCCTGTGAGATCACATTAGTGTACAGATGTACACCAATGTATGCGCATACAGCTTCTCAGTCAACACTTGTACACTATTGTTTACGCCTACCTTGCGCTTTTTGAAAGAAACCCTTTAGCGATCAGGACAATATAGTCAGGTAAAACAGCTATTTGTGTATTTTTCTTTTATGTGTACACTTGAACACAATTTAGCTTTATAACCAAAGATTTCAGTTGTGACCCGCAGAGAACAAAAAAAACAACAGACCCGCCAAGCTCTGATGCAGTCAGCATTAACCCTGGTAGGCGACGGCAACAACTTCAACAGCATCAGCCTGCGCGAGGTGGCCAAGAATGCTGGCGTGGTCCCCACATCCTTCTACCGTCATTTTCGTGATATGGAGGAGCTAGGGCTTCACCTGCTTGATGAGCTGGGGTTAATGCTGCGCAAATTACTGCGCAAAACCCGTCTGCGAGATGACTACATCGAAACACTGACCCGTGAATCGGTCCGCGTCTATGCCGGGTTTGTGATGGAGCATCGTAATTATTTTTACTTTATGAATCAGAGCCGCACGGGCGGCACGCCAGCGTTGAGAGAAGCAGTGCGCACCGAGTTGCGGTACTTTTCGAATGAGCTGGCAACAGACATCCGTCGCCTGCCAATTTTCGCCCAGATGAACACTGACGATCTCGGCATCATCACTGAACTGATCGTCGAGACGGTATTTGCCAGCACTATCGATCTGCTGGACCAAACCAAGACCGATGAAAAGACAACCAGCGACTATGTTGACAACACGGTCAAGAAATTGCGCATCATCTGGTTGGGCGCTGGAGAGTGGCAATCATGAGGCCGGCATTATTGCGGGCACATTGACGGCAGACTGACGCTTGCATTATTGAACAGGTCGCCCCCTTCCCAACCTCGATTCAAACCAGAGCGCAAGCGATTGAGGCTGGCACACCTCTCAACGGATGCCACATTTAAAGAGATGCAAAAAAATACCGAAAGAACCAAGTATATGAGGAAGCAACTCACTAAACTTTGCAAAAATATCACTACACTAAACCACCCGATTGGGCTTGGTGTTTCTGTGTTGTCGTCTATATCATAGGCAAGTAAGTATCTAAGAGTCACAGCTGTGGCAAACACTCTGGAAAAAAACGAAGAGTACATTGTCTCTTTGAAAAACCCTTCCGTTGACCACTCTCATCTTCTAGAGGCATTGAAGGGTATTCAGTACATCAATGTATTGGAAGGCAAGCTGGAAGTTGGCCTCCATGTTGTTGTGCCGAGCAACAAAAGCGCCTCATTTCACAAGGAATATGAAGACGAACTGTATTTTGATAAATACGGTTAAACGCCTCCATTTTCATCGTAATCGCTTAGCGTTTCATGCCCTGCTTGCCAAACGATATGCAGCGGGAAAAATATCAGAACGGCTGTTTTAACCATATCTCATAACAGATAGTTTTCCCTTGCACGCAGGGTCAGGCGTTTCGCATTGTGCACTATTACCAAACTAACGCCTGGCTGTCGTAAAGCGCTACATAGCTCCCCACCCATGCAATCGCCTCGTCGAGAGGCATGGCCTTACTGTAGTGGTACCCCTGACCGCCAGTGCAGCCAAGTTCTTTGAGTTTGTTTGCGTGCTCTGCAGACTCAATTCCTTCGGCCACCACTTCGCGACCAAAACGCCGGCATAGATCCACAATAGATTCCACGATCATGGCATCCTCCGGCACCGTCAGCAGGTTGAAGACAAAAGAGCGATCGATTTTAACCTCATCCATCGGCAGTTCACGAAAATAGCTGAGTGACGAGAATCCGGTTCCGAAGTCGTCGAGCGATATTTTCACTCCTAAACGCTGACACTGTCGAATAACGTTTTGCGCCATTTCTTGGTCATCGATAGCGGCGGTTTCGATGATTTCCAGCGTCAAGCGTCCCCGCAACTCTTCTGAGAAGTCCGCCAGCACGGTCGCAAGATGATCGACAAAGCCGCTACTGAGAAAGTGCTGAGGACTCACGTTAATACTCACGCCATACGGCAAGCCCTCAGCTTCAAAACGCTTCAGCGTGCTCACTGCTGTATCCAGCACATACATGCCCAGCTGCACGTCCAATTGTGTATGTTGTATCGCCGGCAGAAATTGGTCGGGCATCACCAGTCCTCGCAGAGGATGCTGCCAACGAATCAGCGCTTCAAAGCCCGTAATCAGCCCGGTTTGCAGTGAAACCTTGGGCTGGTAAAACAAAGTCAACTCATGATTACTAAGAGCCTGTCGAATCTGCTCGCGCAGGGCAATCACGTCGATCATGCTCTGATGCATGTGCATATCAAAACGTTGGCACCGATCCTTTCCGTTCTCTTTAGCATCAAACAGCGCCTTGTAAGCAAAGCGCACAAGTTGCTCGGTTTCTTCTGCATCTTGCGGGTACACCGCCGCCCCTACACTGGATTGAACACGCAGGCCATTAATTCCTTCTGCCAGCATCGCCTGAATCAATGGATAGCTGCCGGCATCACAGTCGTCTTTGACAAGCAAAGCAAACTCATCACCACCAAAGCGCCCGATAACGCAATTCCCTGAACCAATGGACCCTAACCTGCGAGCCAAATGTTTCAATACCTGATCGCCAACTTCTCGACCATTCTCTTCGTTTAGCACACCAAAATTATCGAGATCCAATACGTACAGTGTCATGTAGTTGCTGCGCGTGGGGTCTGCCTCAATTAACTCTGCCACCGACTCCGAAAATCCTTTTCTGTTTAGTGCGCCAGTGAGCTCATCCCTCTGTACGCTGCGCTGCATTTTTTGCAAGCTCTGTACGCGCTCCTGTTGCAATCGGATGCGCTCTATGAGAATACCAATAGTGTGCAGCAGCGGAGACAAAGACTGCTCCATACCCGGGTCAATTTCGGCCTGATCAAACATCAGACACGCCAGGCCAGCAAACTCGCCCGAGAGCACAACAGGCATAGATAGTGTTGTGGGTCCTTGGGGAGGCGCATTATCGGGAGCCGGTGTCAGTAACATTTTGAGACGTGCGTCGAGCGTCACCCAATCATCGGGAGAAACAGCCGGATCTTCTGCAAATGCGCGCAAGGCTTGCGACACGGTATCAGGCACTGGAAAGTGGTCCATTTCGGACATCGCCAGAATATGCATGCTCGTCTTATGGGACTTGCGCGCGTGCATGTGAGTAATCAAGCCAAACTGAGCGCCGGTGAGCATGAGCAAATCATTTAACAGTATTTGAAAAGCGTCGTCGGTCGTGCCGGCACCCAGCACCAGGTTTTGTGCACGATGAATGGCTTTATTGAGTTTGCCGGGATGTAAATGCGGCCGGCTATCATTGAGCCCAAAATTACGCTCAATCTCTGTTTCCACCAATCTCGCCAGATGTTTTAAGGTATCGAAATCTGCTTCACTGAATTGGCGCGGCTCTTTATCGATGACACACAAAGTACCTATCTTAAACCCTGTGGGCTCCCTAATCGGCATGCCCGCATAAAAACGCAAATGCAAAGGTCCTGTCACCAGGGGATTGTTTTTAAAACGTTCATCCTGCGTGGCGTCGTTCACCAGGAACACATCATCTTGACGTATGGCATGATCACAGACAGCAATGTCGCGCGCCGTGGCGCATACATCAACCCCCTGTGAGGACTTGAACCACTGCCGTTTTTCATCCACTAGAGAGACCAGCGCAATACCTACACCGTAAACATCTCGCGCAATAGCAGTAATGCGATCAAAGCGTTCTTCAGGCGGAGTATCAAGAATGCCCAGCC
>JBFHVM010000253.1:0-4352 GCA_041589495.1 Oleiphilaceae bacterium
ACCGGTAAATCAGCCACTTTTGGCGTACCGGTTTTTACCTGCGTGATAGGTGCAGTTTTAGACGGCTGCGATTTCTCTGAAGCAGCCGGCTCAGCCTCGGATTTTTTGGTCTGGGTAATCTTATCAACGCTTTTCACCCGCTGATCGGCGGGATCGACCTCTACTATCTCGAACTGTGGCTTTTTTGCAGCCTGTACAACAACCGGCTTAAATTCGGGTTTGGGCGGCAACTCAACTATCTGAGAGGTCACTGCATGGTGCGGCTTATCAAATATCATTGGCAAAAATATGACCGCCAGTGACAATATGACGAACGCGCCGACCAGCCGCTGTTTCAGCCCATCAATGCTATGTTCACTCATTACTTATCAGTACCCTGTGCGCCTGCTCGACCACTAAAAAAGACCCAAAAACCAAGACCATAGCGCCTTGCTGCCGCGCCTTCTCCAAAGCCAGTTCGAGCGCCTCGTCCATAGACGCACACCATACCATAGGCTGAGACAGCGTCTCCAGCGTTTCGATAAGCTGAGAACGACTCATAGCGCGCGGTGCATCTAGCGGTAACAGATACCAATCATCTACCTGATCTTTAAGCTGAGACACCACATTTGCAACATCCTTGTCGGCCAGGGCAGAAAAAATAGCGACAACCGACTGACCCGCCTGTCGCGTTTTCGCCAGATAGGAAGATAAAAACGCGGCCGCCTGAGGGTTATGCCCTACATCAAGGACTACCCTTACACCCTCAACTCCTAGGTTCTGCAACCTCCCTGCTACCCGCACACCGGCGAGCCATTCGCACAAATGAGCCGGAGATGGAGAAAACACATCAGGCAAACGCTTTGTTAGCCAAACTAGAGCCTCGAACGCCAATGCGACATTGTTTTTTGGTAAATCCAGAGTATTCAGTGCGTCAGAAGAAATTTCAGTTTCCAGCTCTGCACTATAAAAGCCGAGTTCACCGAACCCAAACTGATCTGGAATTTGCGCGCAACGGCTCACCCCAAGCGAGTGGGCAAAATCATGCATGCTACGGGGACAGGTTTCACCCAATAAAACAGGGCTACCCGACCGCATAATACCGGCTTTTTCACGGGCGATCAGCTCTATATTGCTACCTAACCAGTCCGTGTGATCAAGCCCTATCGAGGTTACCAATGCAAGATCCGCATCGAGAATGTTCACCGCATCAAGTCGACCACCCAAGCCCACTTCAAGCACACACAGATCGAGATCAAGCTCAGCAAGAGCCTGCATGGCAGCCAGCGTAGCGAATTCAAAATAAGTCAAGG
Organism: Oleiphilaceae bacterium; assembly: GCA_041589495.1. Classification (GTDB taxonomy): domain Bacteria; phylum Pseudomonadota; class Gammaproteobacteria; order Pseudomonadales; family Oleiphilaceae; genus PZPK01. The sequence continues at coordinate 1,293 of JBFHVM010000253.1, forward strand.
GAACATCACCGCGATGCGCCTCAACCACCTCAAAGGCAGCGACCAGACGATCATCATCGAGCGGAACACCCTGAACTTTGACGCGTTCATTGTAATGAGTAATATGGGGAGAGGTATAACTGCCAACGCGCAAGCCGCCTGCAACAGCGACCTGCTCAATCATCGCCACGGTCGATCCCTTTCCGTTGGTACCTGCGACAAGGATTTGCACCGTAGCGATTCGTTTGAGCCCCAGACGCTCTTGCACCGCAGTGACTCGCTCAAGACCCAACTCAATGTCGCTGGGATGCATGCCTTCGATGCGACGCAGCCATTGACGCAGTTCAGGGCCTTCGAATTCCTTTGCGGTCATTGGGAGCTTGGTCCAGCTTTAGCGGCTTCAGACACTTCCGCCCTGCTCACTCTTTTCCTGCTCGTCCTCTGCCTCGGAGTCGCTAGCCTGAGAATCTGAGCCGGACTCTTGAGTCAAACCACTATCAGCAGCTTCGGCTGCCGGTAATTTCATCATTATGCTGAGTAACGAAGAGAGACGCGCACGCATTTCGCCACGCGGAATAATCATATCGATGGCGCCATGTTCCAGCAAAAACTCACTGCGTTGAAAACCATCGGGCAACTTCTCGCGCACGGTTTGCTCAATCACACGCGGTCCAGCAAATCCAATCAACGCATGGGGCTCAGCCACATTCAGATCTCCCAACATCGCAAGGCTGGCAGATACGCCACCAAACACCGGATCGGTCATTACCGAGATATAAGGCAAGCGCGCGGCTTTCAGCCTTTCGAGAGCGGCAGCAGTTTTGGCCATTTGCATCAGAGAAATCAAGGCTTCCTGCATGCGCGCCCCACCGCTGGCACTAAAACAGATCAGCGGTTTCTTCTCGTCGAGGCACATTTTAATAGCACGCACAAACTTCTCGCCCACCACCGCACCCATGGAACCACCGAGAAAAGAAAACTCAAAAGCGGCAACGACCACCGGCACACCGTTAACCGATCCCTTGAACGTAATCAGGGCATCCTTTTCACCCGTTTCTTTCTGGTTGACGAGTAAACGGTCGCGATACTTCTTGGTATCCTTGAATTTGAGACGATCATCAGGCTCCATGCCTGCGTTAAGCTCTACCCGGCCCTCCGGGTCTAAAAACACATCAATACGACGCCTCGCCGACACGCGCATGTGGTGTTGACACTTTGGGCATACATCGAGGTTTTTCTCGAGTTCGGGACGATACAGCGCTGCGCTGCATTTAGGGCATTTCTTCCACACACCTTCAGGAATATTGCCCTTTATCTTGGAATCAGACCGTATAGAACTTGGCCTGATCTTGTCGAGCCAACTGCTCATAGCCTTGCCTCTTAAACCGGGTAACGAGTTATCAGTGTATCAGAGCGCATCCATTGCCTGGCGCATGCCCTGCAAGGTCGTAGTCAGTTTTTGCTTGATCGCACCTAAATCTTCCTGATTTTCAGCAATGGTATTCACTAACACACTCCCCACGATAACACCGTCGGCTACCCTCGCCACTTGCGCTGCAGATTCTGCATCCCGAATACCAAAGCCAACACCCACAGGAATTTGCGCTAACGATTTAATCGCTTTGACTTTCTCTGCAACCTCTTCGGTACTTAGGCTCGCAGATCCGGTCACGCCTTTTACTGAAACGTAGTAAACATACCCGCTACTGTGCGCACAAATATCTCTAATGCGGGCCTCGGTTGTGGTGGGCGCGATGAGGAATACAGCATCAAGCCCGGCCTGTTTGAGGTGAGGTACCAGCGCCTCGGCTTCTTCGGGCGGCAAATCGACCGTTAAAATGCCATCCACACCGGCTGCAGCGGCCTCGTTAGCAAACTTTTCATAACCTTTGCGTTCCAGTGGGTTGAGATAACCCATCAGCACCACTGGTGTTGTGGCGTTGCTCTCACGAAAGGTCTTCACCATGCCCAACACCTGATCGAGACTGGTGTTGTGCTCCAAAGCCCGCTCGCAAGCCAACTGTATCACCGGACCATCAGCCATGGGATCAGAGAACGGAATTCCCAACTCGATGATATCGGCACCAGCATCGACTAGTGTATGCATCAACTCCACCGTCCAGTCAGGTCGAGGATCACCACCAGTAATGTAAGGAATCAAGGCCTTTTTACCTGCTTCGTGCAGGGAATTCAGGGTTTGCTCAATACGACTCATTTTTGTCTTAACACTCTGTGTAAGGGCGCTCTGGAGCGCCTCATCAACTATTTTTATGCTATGGCTTTATACTTCAATACCATCGATGCCGGCAATGGTATGTATATCCTTATCGCCACGGCCTGACAGGTTGATCACCATAATCTGATCCGAGCGCATGGTTGCGGCTTTTTTCAGGCCGTAAGCGATCGCGTGACTGGACTCAAGAGCAGGCATAATGCCCTCCACCTGCGTTAGCGTACGGAAAGCGTTTAAGGCTTCCTCATCAGTGACCGACACATAATTTGCTCGCCCGGAGTCCTTCAACCACGCATGCTCGGGCCCCACACCCGGGTAGTCGAGCCCCGCCGACACCGAGTGCGTACCCTGTATCTGACCATTGTCATCGGCCATCAGGTATGTTCGGTTACCGTGCAGTACGCCTGGCTTTCCATCACAAAGCGGCGCCGCATGCTGACCCGTTTCGATACCATAGCCACCCGCTTCTACACCGTACATTTCAACATCGCTATCGCAAATAAAGGGATAGAACAAACCAATCGCGTTGGAACCTCCCCCGACGCAAGCAACTAATGCATCAGGCAGCCGACCTTCCTTCTCAAGACATTGAGCACGCGCCTCACGGCCAATAACTGCCTGAAAATCTCGAACCAGCATAGGATAAGGATGTGGGCCAGCTACCGTACCGATAATGTAAAAGGTATTGTCAACATTGGTCACCCAGTCGCGCAAGGCTTCATTCATCGCGTCTTTCAACGTCCTGGTACCACTGGTCACCGCTTCGACTTCTGCACCGAGAAGCTTCATGCGATATACATTCAGCGCCTGCCGCCTTACGTCTTCGATACCCATAAACACCTTACACT
>JBFHVM010000254.1:0-4351 GCA_041589495.1 Oleiphilaceae bacterium
CGGCTTCGCGATCCACCTCTAGGCGCCATTCGATGCCGGGCAGGGCGCGGTCATCTTCAATATCCTTAAAGCCTCCCAGTTGTGCCATGCGCTCACGAATCGCTTCTACTGCCTGTTCGCTGTGCTCCGGGAACATGGCGCTTACCTGCAGTTGAATCGGTTTGCCACCGGACGGGCCGTTTTCGGCTTTGCGGAATTCCAGTTTAATACCGGCAATATCAGCCGTACGTTCTGCCATGTCGGCGAGAATTACGCTGGCCGGGCGGCGCTGGTCCCAATCAATAAACTGGAACTGCACGCTGCCAATGGCATCCTCAGCGAGCCCTTGACCAGAGCGATGGAAAGAACGCGCATATACCGATTCCAGCTCGCTCATATCATAAAAGCGTTGTTCGACTTCGCGCAGTAAGGCGTCTTTTTCGTGAATAGATAAATCGCCTCGGGCATGCACCACCACCTGCGCACTATCGGGCTCTACTTCGGGAAAGAATTCAGTACCCTTACCAAAGCCGATATAAGCGGCATAGCTTACTACCAGCATCACCACACTCATTAATAGCGTTGCCAATGGGCGATCGAGCACGCGGCGCAGTAGACGGGAATAGGCTTGCAGCAAGCGCGAGTCTTCGGCTTTTTCTTCGCGGACCTTACCTACCTGACCCAGCCAGGCACCCAGCACTGGCAAGAATATCAACGCAACCACCAAGGAAACCGCCAGACAGATAATTACGGTGATGGGCAAGAACTTCATAAACTCGCCGACCGTGCCAGGCCAGGCAATGAGCGGAACGAAAACGGCCAGCGTCGTGGCGGTGGAGGCGATAATGGGCCAGGCCATGCGCCGCGCTGCATGAGAGAACGCGCGGTTGGCTGGCAAGCCGCGTTCCTGATTACGGGTGGCTAGTTCGGTCACCACAATGGCGCCATCTACCAGCATGCCCACCACCAGAATCAGGCTGAACAAGACTACGATATTGAGCGTGAGACCCATCCAATGAATGATCATAATGCTGGTCAAAAACGAAGCGGGGATCGCTAGACCAACGAGCAGAGACGAGCGCAAACCCAGTGCGGCAACGATGACGATCATCACCATGACAATGGCGCTCGAGACGTTATTTTGCAGATCCTGCAGCATCTCGCGAATTTGTCCGCTTTTATCAAGAATATAGGTGTGCTCCAGTGAGGAGGGCCAGAACTCGCGCTTCTGTTCTACAATGGTTTTGACTTCTTCAATTACCTCAATAATGTTCGCGCCGACGCGTTTTTTCACTTCCAGTGAAAGAGCCGGTAGACCATTGACGCGCGCAAAGCCCTGGGGATCTTTAAAGGCGCGTTGCACGGTGGCGACTTCACGGAAAGTGACTACCTGATCACCCACCACCTTGATGGGCAAGGCCATGATGTCTTCGAGATCTTCGATGACACCGGGTACTTTCATTACTTGGCGGCCTTGGCCGTTATCGATGGCGCCTGCGGCGACCAGTTGGTTATTGCGATTGACGATGGCCAGCACGCTCTCGAAGTCGATCTGGTAGGTCTCGAGAATCAGCGGGTCGACGATTATCTCCAGCAGTTCTTCGCGATCACCGCCTATCTCTACTTCGAGTACACCGGGCAGCGCTTCGAGATCATCGCGCAAATCCCGTGCAATGCGCAGTAGTTGGCGTTCCGGAACCGGGCCCGAAAGACTCATACTCAGCACCGGGAACAGCGCCACGTTCACTTCGTGCACCTTGGGTTCGTCACTGTCCGCAGGTAGTTTCACCTTGGCTTTATCTACCGCTTCGCGCACATCATCAAGTGCACTGTCGCCATCGAAGCCTGCATCAAATGTGAGCGTCACCGAGGCATGGCCTTCGCTGGCCACGGCGCTCATTTCCTTCACGCCTTCTATGCTTTTGAGTTCCTTTTCCATGGGGCGCACCAACAAACGTTCGGCGTCCTCGGGGGAGATGCCTTCGTGCGACATGGACACATAAATGATGGGAATGGCGATATCCGGTTCCGATTCTTTAGGAATATTCTGATAGGCGGCCAGTCCGCTGATCAGCAGAAATACCAGCACAAGCAAAATGGCGCGACGTCGATTGATCGCCCAATCGATGGGATTGGCTAGCTTTGCATTCATTGTGCAGTCGCCTCTGTGGGTGCATTCGCTGCGACCACAGTGACGCGCTCACCAGCTCTTACAAAACCTTGGCCCACCGTAATGACGCGAGAGGAATCGGGGAGACCTGTAAGCCAAACGCCATCAGTTTCGTTACGCAACAGCTTGACTGTGTGAGAGGCCACTTCGCCTGCCTCATTAACGGTTTTAACCTGTAACTTGCCATCGCTATCGAGATCCAGCACTGCAGGTGAGAGCAGATGTGCAGCGGTGTCGCCGAGAGCAATTTCGACCCGGGCGCTTTGACCAAAGTGACGCAAGCCACGGCTATCTTCCACACGGGCTTCCATAGCAAAAGTGCGAGTAGCCGGATTGGCCATGTTGGCGATGTAGCTGATTTGGCCTTCAATGATGCTGCCATCGAGCAAGGTGGCGGTGACGCGCTGACCCAATGACAGCTCGCCAATATGATGCTGCGGCACCTGCGCCTTGATCAGCGCGGAGGCGTCATCGACGAGCGTGGCAATAGCATCACCCACCGAGACATGATCGCCCACCTCAACATGACGGGCACTCAACAACCCACCAAAGGGGGCAGAAACAGCTGTTTGCTCCAACTCGATTTCAATGGCTCGTACCTCGGCTTGCGCAGCCACCACGGCTGCTTTGTTTTGCTGGTGCTGCAGGTCAGACAGCATATTACGTTCGCGCAGCTTTAGGCCTGCGGCCTGATCCGCCTTGCGCAGCGCCAGGGTGGCCTTAGCTTTTTCCAGTCGGGCGGGTCGGTCGTTTTCGGCGATGTGCGCAATGCGCTCACCCTCAGCCAGACGCTCGCCCTTGGCCTTGCCCAATCCGGCAATGCGGCCCGAAGTTTCGGCTCGAATTTCCACACTGCGGGCAGCGTCCACCTCGCCCTGCAATTGCACATGTCGTGCGACGGTTTGTGCCTGAGATTCTGTTACCTGCACTCTAAACAGTGCAGGTTCTGATGCACGTTGTTGTGCGGCGGACTCTTTTTGCGGTGCCTCTGCTGTTTGCGAAGATAAAGAGCCGGACAGAACCCAAACAGTTGCAGTGACAGTCATGAGAGCGGCAATTTTAAAGGAGCGTGTCATGGGGCCTCGAGGAAAAGCAGTAATCGTTTAAACCAGTCACGATAAGCGAGTTTTTCTGAAAAAAGAAAAGTGTGACCATAAGTCACGCCTATTGTACGGGTCGTGGTCAGTCGGTACAACGCCACGCGCGCAACAGTGTTTACAATCGTAAAGACCCAATTCACACGATGAGCAATAAAAGCGTGCTATAGTCCGAGCGCAATAAAACAAGACAGGCGAAAGCCCTGTACGAATACAAGGAGTTAGCGTCGGCATGATCTATCACGATGCAGTGATCAATATCACCCATCTGCGATTACGTACTTACATCGGTTTTAACCCTGAAGAGTTGGAGAAAAAACAGGATGTGGTGATCGATGTAAGCATTCACTATCCAGCAAAGCGGGCTTGCTCGTCAGATAACGAACTCGAAGCGCTCGATTACAAGATCATCACCAAGGCGATTATTGAGCATGTAGAAAACGGACGATTTAAATTGCTCGAAAAACTCACGGCCGACGTGTTGGATATTGCCATGCGCTCAGAGCAGGTCAGCAAGGCTTCGGTGACCATTGAAAAGCCCCACGCTTTGCGTTTTTCAGACTCTGTTTCGGTGACCTTGTCTGCCGAGCGCGATAGCGGCGCTGCAGAAATATAATGTGCCAGTAAAGAGGATTGTATGTTGTTGAATCGTTATCGCTCGGCGATACAAACGCTGGGTTTGCTGATTGGATTGGCATTGCTGACCGCCTGTTCCACCACCTCCACCCATGTGCGCAGTATGCTTAACGAGCACGATGTTGAACGTGTTGCCGGAACACCCCTATTTATTGAAGGCCAGCAAATACAAACCTCTTCGCAGGGTGATGTGCGCATTTTTACCTTGCATCACCGCCCGGCAGAAATCGTTGCCCTCAGCGAAACGGTAGCGCGTGCCTTCGGCTTTTTGCTAGTGGATCGTGCTGCGGCGGACTACCATCTGCGTCTCAAACGTGCTGTGCCCGATGGTGGTGCCTGTGTTGAAGGCTGGTCGGCGGCGGGAGAGGGGGCGTCGTTCACCGCCTCCGTGCTGACTCTTGGTGTATTGCCGGCAAGTGCGACGCAGTGTCTGCTTGTCGAGGCCGATCTTTTTGTCATACTCGCGGGA
>JBFHVM010000255.1:0-4272 GCA_041589495.1 Oleiphilaceae bacterium
AGAATAAATCTGCAAAGATTTCTTCATCTACAAGGATGCCACAACAGACTAAAAGGACTTAGTCGTGCAATCACAACAAACTCCAGAGTTGCTAGACTCAGGTCTCACTGCGCTTGTGATGCTGGCGCGGTTTTATCAGGTAGCGGCCGATGCGCAGCAAATTGCTCATCAATTTGGTTCTGAAGGGCAAGCGCTTTCTTCTCGCGAATTAGTCAGAGCCGCACGCTTTCTTAAGCTCAAATCAAAAGCCATTCATGCCACGCGTGAAGAATTGTTGCACCTGCCTTTGCCGGCCATGGTGCGCTTTAAATCGGGCGAATACGCCGTCTTGGCAAAAGTGATTGAAAATGAAGATGGCGACACAGATGCGCAGAAGTTAGTGCTACAACGGCCAGACGCCAAGTCCCCACAGCTAGTCGCTTTGAGCGATTTTGAGAAAGACTGGTCCGGTGAGGTGATATTGGTTACCCGCCGCGCATCGCTTACAGCAGGGTTCAAAAAATTTGATATCAGTTGGTTTGTACCTGCGATACTCAAGTATAAGAAAATCCTCGCGCAGGTACTGGTTGCCTCGTTCTTTATCCAACTCTTCGCCCTCATCACGCCCCTGTTTTTTCAGGTGGTGATCGACAAGGTTCTGGTGCATCAGGGGCTCACTACGCTCGATGTGCTTTGCTTTGGGCTCTTGGTGATCGCCATTTTCGACGTGGTGCTCAATGGGCTGCGTAATTATGTGTTTAGTCACACCACGAATCGCGTGGATGTCACCTTGGGCGCGCGCCTGTTTCGTCACTTGATGCGCTTGCCCATCGCTTTTTTCCACAATCGGCAGGTAGGTAATACGGTTGCTCGAGTCCGCGAACTGGACACCATACGGGAGTTCATTACCAGCTCTGCTTTAACGCTGGTGATCGATCTTGGTTTTACCTTCGTCTTCTTCGCAGTGCTGTATTTTTACAGCCCAACCTTAACCTGGATCGTATTGGGATCTATTCCTTTTTACGTTCTACTCTCGGCATACATTACCCCCGTTCTGCGCAGACGTCTCAATGAGAAATTTCAACGCGGTGCAGAAAACCAGGCATTTCTCGTGGAGTCCGTTTCGGGAGCCGAGACGCTTAAATCCATGGCTGTCGAACCTCAAATGCAAAAGCACTGGGAGGATCAATTGGCGGCCTATGTGTTGGCCTCGTTCAAGGCGAATAATTTAGGAAACGTAGCCAATCAGGTGGCCGAATTCATCAACAAAGCCGTGACCGTACTTATATTGTGGGTGGGCGCCACACTAGTGATAGCGGGTAGTATGAGTGTGGGTCAGCTGATTGCCTTTAATATGATCGCTGGTCGCGTAAGCGGCCCCATCCTTAAACTAGTGCAACTCTGGCAGGACTTTCAGCAGGCGGGCATCTCGCTGGAACGTCTTGGCGATATACTCAATACACCGGCGGAGCCAGGCCACAATCCCAATCGCACCAGCCTGCCTTCCATTCAGGGGCAGGTGAGCTTTGATCACGTCACGTTTCGTTACCGACCCGATCGCCCAGAGATACTTAAAAATCTAAGTCTTCAAGTCAAAGCCGGCGAAGTAATCGGTATTGTAGGGCGTTCGGGATCAGGGAAAAGTACCCTGACCAAACTGTTGCAGCGCTTGTATGTCCCGGAGAGTGGGCGCGTATTAGTCGATGGCGTCGACCTTGCCCAAGTCGATGCGGCCTGGTTACGACGCCAGATCGGAGTGGTTCTGCAGGAAAATGTGCTATTTAATCGCAGCGTAAAAGACAATATTGCATTGAGCGATCCCGGATTGTCGATTGATGCCGTGGTGCGGGCGGCAAAGCTGGCAGGGGCGCACGACTTTATTTTGGAGCTACCGGAAGGGTATGACACGGTAGTTGGCGAGCAGGGCGCCTCTCTGTCAGGAGGCCAAAAGCAGCGCATTGCCATTGCGAGAGCACTGATCACCCACCCGCGCATTCTCATTTTCGACGAGGCAACCAGTGCACTCGATTACGAATCCGAGCGAATCATTCAGGATAATATGCGCCATATCTGTCATGGGCGTACCGTTTTTATTATCGCGCATCGACTATCAACGGTGCGTATGGCGGATCGTATTATTGTTGTCGACAACGGGCGCATTGTCGAAAACGGCAGCCATGATGACCTGATTGAACAGAATGGCTACTACGCCAAGTTGCACTCGCATCAGAATCATATTCCCGCAATACGACAAGTGCCCGATACTCAGGCGAAATCCCCTAGATATACCGTTTCCGTAAAACCAGGCGTTGACCCCTCCAAACAAGGAGGTACGGTATGAGCGCTCGACTGGATTTTCTGCCTGCAGCCATCGAAGTCGAAGAACGTCCCGCATCCAGAGCGGGGCGCTTTATTATTTGGCTCATTGTTCTCTTGTTTTGTATCGCGGTGTTGTGGGCCTGCTATGGTCGTATTGATATTGTTGCGGTTGCGCAGGGCAAGATTATTCCCAGTGATCAGACCAAGCAAATTCAGGCGCTCGAGCTGGCTACTGTCACCCATATTCATGTCCGAGAGGGGCAAACAGTGAGAGCAGGAGATCCCCTAATCACTCTCGACAGCACGCAAGCCGTGGCGGATCTGACTCGTATCGTTGAGGAACTGGCAGAGCGCCAGGCTAACGCATCACGACTGATTGCGTTTGATTTATGGCTGAAAAATCGCAACCCTTCTGATGGCTTGGCAATGCCAGTGTTTGAACATAAACCGCATCTATCCCCGTCCCAAATACCTTTGTACTCGCAAGACGTTGAAGACTTGCAAGCTCGCTTGCTGCAGCTGTCCAGCGAACGAGACAAACTTAAAGCCGATCAAAGCATGCTCACGGCGGAGATTACTAAGCTGCAGCGCATATTGCCTGTGCTCAAAGAACGCGTAGAGGCACTGAATACACTGCAGCAGAAGTCCTATGGCTCCAAGCTCCAATACCTCGAACTCAAGCAGGAACTGATCGAACTAGAGGAGAATCTCGTGGTGCAATTGGCACGCAAGCAGCAACTATTAGCTGCACTAAATGGCATTAAGTATCAATGCGCTACGCTGGTAGCTGAGCGACGTAAATACAACCTCGATCAACTGCGCGAAGAACGTTTACAGATCACCGCGCTGGAGCAGGAGCGGATCAAAGCGGAGCGACGGACTCAACACCACCAGTTATTGGCGCCTATCTCGGGGCAGGTGCAGCAACTGTCAGTTCACACCATTGGTGGCGTTGTGCAGCCAGCACAAATACTCATGGCGATTGTTCCGCAGGAGTCCGCCCTGGAAGTGGAGGCCCTGATCTTGAACAAAGATATCGGTTTTGTAGAGGAAGGGCAGGCGACGCAGGTCAAAATCGATACCTTTAATTTCACCAAGTATGGTCTGATCGAAGCCGAGCTGCTCACTATTTCGGACGACGCCATTCAGCACGAGCAGCTTGGTCTGGTTTACAGCGCGCGCATTCGCTTATTCGAAGACTTTTTGAATGTAGGTGGGCGTAGTGTTCGTCTGTCACCCGGTATGACCATTACAGCCGAAGTGAAAACCGGTACTCGGCGCATCATCGAATTTTTTCTTTCGCCGCTGTTGAGATACAAGCAGGAGAGTTTGGTGGAACGCTAATGGCAACTATATATGGTTGCATTAAGTTGATAAATAAACCTACAATTTAAGGCACATCAAGGAGGATGTATGACTAAGCGGGGCAAACTGTTGCTCAAGCTGCAAGATCCTGCAAACAACCTGGCGTGGACCGAACTGCAGGCAGCACTCAAATCTCTTGGATATCATAAGATTGAAGGCAGGGGCTCAAGAGTAAAGTTTGTAAAGGAAGATTCTGTCGTTGATTTACACCGCCCGCATCCAGGAAACGAAGTGAAGGCATATGTAAGAAAGCTTGTTATTGCGCATTTAACAAAGCGGGGAGAAATTTGATGAAGTTATTGCAGTATAAGGGCTACTACGGTTCTCTCGAGGCTTCAATTGAGGACGACTGTTTATTTGGCAAGGTAGAGTTCGTTAAATCTCTGGTTACATATGAGGGACGAACAGTCGGAGAGCTGTTCGAATCATTCAAAGAGGCTGTAGACAGCTATCTTGAGACCTGTAAAGAGCAAGATATTGAGCCAGAAAAGCCGCTTAAGGGCAGTTTTAATATCCGGGTGGGCCAAAAACGACACATTGCCGCAGCCCTTGCTGCAAAAGAAAGCGGCCGTAATCTCAATCAGTTTGTCAGTGACGCGATTGATGAGG
>JBFHVM010000256.1:0-4238 GCA_041589495.1 Oleiphilaceae bacterium
AACTCACTTCACCACTTGCTTCAATGACGACTTCCATGGCCAATCGGCCTTCCAGGAAGGGGTCCTTACGCAATTCGCGATTGTATAGAGCAATGAGAGGCGCCTTCAGTCGCTCATTGGTATACTGAATGCTCTCGTCGCTACGAACATTTTGGCGTTGCGCCGCTTCGGCCTCTGCCAGGGCCAGTTGACGTTCAGCTTCTGTCTCTTGTAACCGTGAGGTTTCGTGATCAGCCAAAGCAACTTTCTCAGCAGGCTGAGCAAGGCCCGAGGTATCGATACCTTTCGCATGAGAAACCATCGCATTATCACCCACCGCCTTCGCCTGCGCTGCGATCGTTTGTTCTGCTCTGATTTCCTTTTTCGCACTGAGCGCAGACATGTCTACCGCCTCACGCAAATCTGCCAAATCATTTTGTAAGGCCAGCAAACCACTCTTCTTCGCCACTTCGCGAGCTTCTTCCACCTTTTTGGGGTCAGGCTTCTTATCCGGCGCCTTAGCTGGTTTTGGCTTGGGTGCCGGTTTAGGCTCAGGCTCCAGCGGCTTTTCTTGCTCGGGTTCGGGTTCTTGCTGAGGTTCGGGCTCAGGCTCAGGTTTCTTCTCAGGCACCGGCGGTGGTTCGGGCTGCTTATTGCGCTCAATGAGTTTGGCAAGTTGCGGTGGTAACTTTTCCAGTTCCTGTCTCTCGGGTTCGGGAAGTACGATAAACGGTATCCAAATAGAGAGCACCAGCATACTAAACAACAATATGCCCAGCACTGCACGAAACAGTGTGGTTTCGCGGCGCTCTTCGGTCCAGGGCAAATTCAGCCTGTCTTTAGAGTGCGCCATCAGCCTTCCTTCTCATCAGCTTTGCGCTGAACTGCAAGCGAGATATTGCTGTAACCCGCTTCGGTACAGGTCGCCATTACGCGCTTTAGTGATTCGTAAGGTGTCGTTTTATCCGCTATTAGAGTGAGTGCCAAAGGCCCTTCCACATCTCCTGATCGCGACAATTGATAAGCCAACTCCTGTTGGAGCCCAGACAGCAAAGCCGCCTCACTGTTGTCATCGAGTTGCGCGACAACACGCCCTTGAACCAAAACCTGGCCATTGAAAACGGTTACCAGCAATTGTTCGTTGGGCTCGGCCTCGGCGCTTGAATCGGGCAACTTAACCTTGTTGTCCTGCTGCAGAACTTTGACGTCTGAGGAGTTAACCATGAGGAAGAACACCAGGATGGTAAAAATATCCATCAAGGACACAAGGTTAAGACCTGGTGCTTTATGCATGCGCTTATAATGGCGCTGCATTCGCTTTGCACGACGGGAAACTTTCATCAGTCAGCCCCCTCGCCAATCTCAGGCGCATCGCCAATGGACACCTCAGGGAACAATTCAGCATCAACAAGATTCGCGGCCACAACTGCTTTATATGAGCGACTCGTGTCCATAGCTGTTACCAGGTGTTGATATTCAATACCAGGCTCCAGCAAGATCGTCACATCACGCTTTTCGGGTTTGCGTAGCTTAACCGCTTTTAAAAAATCACTGAGTCGAGAAAAATCATAGCCATCCTGTATTACTGGAATGCGTGACAGTAATCCAGACTTGCTGGATGCCACGACGATGGCGTCTTTGCGCAGAATCACCTGCAGCTGAAAATCGTCCTCGTCGTCGAGAGACTGCAGCTGCTCCTGACTAACCGGAAAATTCAGATCCAACACAGCAGTATGAGAAAAAACCATACTGAGTAACAATACCGGAACCAGTACGATCATCAGATTCATGAATGCTGTGATATCCAACTCGGCCTGCTGGACCAGCCTTTTATGTTTTCGGCGTGCCATAGTAGGGCTCGTAATGTTAGGCTTGGTTAACGGGGTGCTCGGATATCATGTTGAGCAATTTGACGCCTGCCATTTCAAAGCTATCTACAATTTCGTTGGTTTTAGTCTGCAATACGGAGTGAAATAACAACAGCGGAATTGCCGACATCAAACCAAATGCAGTGGTGTTCATGGCGACCGAAATACTTTGCGAAAGCAGCGACGCCTTTTCGGCCGGGTCCGCATTGGCGACGGCGGTGAAAGCTGCGATAAGACCAATAATCGTTCCCAAAAGCCCAAGCAATGTAGACACATTGGCCAGCGTAGCGAGATACTGTGTGCGCTTTTCGAGCCGGGGCAGGGTTTCCATCAACCCCTCTTCCATCGCATATTCAATATCATCGCGCGGTGCTTTATTGAGCAGTCGACTCAGGCCGGCGCCAATGATGGCCGCTATGGCGGTATTCGAATCATTGGCAAACTTGAGCGCTCTTGGGTAATCACGCTTTCTGAGTATGGGAAGTAATCCGCGGTCGAATGCAGCGCGATTGGCGCGCTTGGCAGAAGAAAGATAGACATAACGTTCTATTGCGATGGCAAGACCAAGTATCAGTACCACAGCAATCGGGTACATGAATACACCACCTTCCTGAAAGAAGCGAACTATCGTTTCGAACATTGAGTCTCTCCTACTAACCCCAAAATCTGTTTATACTATTTTTACGAAATGCGCTATTTGCCCGCGACCCGATGAGCCGCTCTAATATTACGCGCTCGCTTTGTTGTTTCTGTGTCATCCCCTGCAAGCAGGGCAAAATTAACCCTGTTTTGCAAACGCATCTAGCGTTTGCTGAATTCTGGAATTTCCAACTTTAAAAAACGGGAAAAATGGACGCTCTGCTGATGCCACTTTGGCTCTAAAGGCTCTAGTGTATTAGCCAATTCCTTTCTCGGTGATTGCTCTTCCCTGTTTTCAACGGTGGGCAGGCGCCATGGTAAGTTGAAACTTACGTTGGGTAATTCTGTGTTGCCAATAATAGAGACTTCCCCCACTGTTTCAACAGCTTGAGCCTCCTTTTTTAAATTCTCATCAGCTATCGCTTGCAAGTTCACAAAACAAAAAAACAACGCTAGCCAAATACGATGCCGGATGACTTTATAACTGCTCATTATTTGCGCTCCAACAATTTAATCCAGCGTTTAACTATCGCAACATCTTCCGATTGGGCTAGCGCGACATAGCGCTCATAATGTTGCCTGGCCCGTTCAAACTCCTGAAGATAAAGTTCATACAATATGCCTAAATTGTATTGCGCCAATGGATTGGAAGGATCAATCGCGGTTACCTGCAGGAGTGCCTGTTCAGCATCTTCAAATCGGCCATTCTGCTGTGCCTGATCGGCCACCAGGATGAGTGCATCTACGTTTCTTGGGTTTGCAGCAAGCGCCTTGGTAAGCAATGCGTCAGCGGCATCGGCTTGGCCGCTTTCGGCTGCAATGATCGCAAGATTCACGTAAGCACCCGCTAATCGAGGCTGCTCATCAACAAGCCGCTCAAATTTACTGCGAGCGGATTGCAAGGCACCGGAATTCATTTCTTCAACAGCTCCGTTAAACAACAATTCCTGCTCCGGGCTAAGCACGGGTACAGGATTAGTGTCGACAGGAATTATCGGTTCCTTTACCGCACGCTTACCCCCTGACGCACAGGCCTGTAAGAGTAAAACCATTAATAGAATCAGGCTAATACGGTGCACGGCTCGCCTCCGGCAATTTTGGTGAACGCATGTATTCGGTAGGATTCATTTCTGCTAATACGGCAAAAGATTGTTGCACCCAGCTATCAAACTGGCCCTCGGGTGCCCGGGCGATATTCACGCGATACAGTTCCATGGCCTGCTCCTCGAAGGGGTAGGCCTGTTCTTCAAGCAGAATGTCATACTGCTCACGCTGTAGCTCGTCTAGCTCTGTCGGCCGCTCCGACGCCATTAAATCCTTCGCCAGCTGTCGGTATAAACCTGCTATGCGATGCGTCGCTGCCGCACTATATTCGGCGACGTTGTAGGCGGCGACCGCCTCAAAGTCTTTAACCAGCCCCTTAAGAAGGGCTTTTTTACGCTGTAGACTCTTTTTGAGAGGCAGAACCAGAGCGGCATCATTAAATTCGTCCAGCCCAGCTTCAGCCAGTATCAGTCTCGACTTGGCTGCCAGCGCCCTGGAACGTGGCGACTGCTTACTGGACTGTGATGCCTCATAGTTTATAAAGCGACGTCGCCAATCTTCGGCCTGTTGCGGGTAGTACTGTTGATAATACGCAATCTGTTTATCGTAGGCCTCAATAACCAACTCAAATTGTTCGGGATACTGGCTAATGAACTGTGCATAATAGGCCATGGCCTCACCCATCAACCCTTCCTGTTCATAATAACC
>JBFHVM010000257.1:0-4233 GCA_041589495.1 Oleiphilaceae bacterium
CTGATACGCCCCTTATGATAGGCGATGTCGAATTAAACCTGTCGATCAGTTGTGGTATTTGCTCCACGCGCTTCCATTCCAAATTCGATGACTTGGTGCGCGCGGCCGACATCAGCCTCTACGAAGCCAAAGCCGAAGGGCGCAATTGTACGCGCCCACAAGTGCTCGAGGCGAGCTGATCCTCGAGAGGGTATCGCATAGCGCTTTAATGATCCGCTGACGTCGTTAAAATTGCTCTCAAAATGCTCATGTATTGCAATACACTGCGCTTTTTCGAGAAATGTTGCCTTGTCAGCGAGCCCTAAAATTCACTAAGCGGCACCCTCCTCAAACAGGAATCAGTGCTTCGCCATCGAAGTGCACGCTATTCCAGCCGTTCGCCTGGAATTGCCTGATATTGGCATGGTCCTGCCCTTCGGGGTGTTCCAGAACATCCTTGCGGTAGTAATCGCCAAACAGGTTGAGCGTTGTCTCTTCATTAAGTTGGTGCATGCGGGCAAAGGCCAGTATTTTACTGGAGCCATTGTTTTGGCCGCTTTCATTGCGCTGCTCTCCCACCGAAAAAGGGCAGGGTTGGTGACGATAGCAGGCATCGATAATGGCCATGGTTTCTTCAAAACTCACGCTGCTGCCATCGGCGGCGAGGCGATCCAGAAAGGTTTGCAAAGGGCTGGTGTCGGTCATGATGGTCTCCTGTGAAGGGAGGGGCAAGCCTAGAGATAGTGGTCACTTGACGCAAGGCCTTTAGACAGGCATTTTCAGCTTCTCGCTTCCTCCACACCACTAAAAGGAGTTCCCCATGCGCGCTGTGGCCTATCAACAGTCTCTTCCTGTTTCTGATTCCAATAGCCTGCTTGATGTCGACTTGCCCAATCCCTCGCCGGGTGCACACGATTTGTTGGTGGCGATAAAAGCCATTGCGGTGAACCCGGTAGATACCAAAATTCGCATGCGCGTACAGCCCGAACAAGGCGAGTACAAAGTGTTGGGTTGGGATGCGGCGGGCGAAGTCGTCGCCAAAGGTAAAGCCGTGCAGGGTTTTGAGGTGGGGGATGCGGTGTATTATGCCGGCGATCTCAATCGTCCTGGCAGTAATGCCGAGTTGCAGTGTGTGGATGCGCGCCTGGCTGCTAAAAAGCCGGCTTCATTAAGTTTTGCCGAGGCGGCTGCCCTCCCGCTCACCGCGTTAACGGCCTGGGAAATGCTGTTTGATCGTCTGCAGATTCCCCGTCAGGGTAAGGACGTCAAAGCGCCGGCCCTGCTGATCACTGCTGGTGCAGGAGGGGTGGGGTCTATAGCCCTACAGCTGGCCCGCGAACTGTCAGCTTGTCGTGTGTTTGCCACGGCGTCACGCCAAGAGAGTCGGACTTGGGCGCAAAAAATGGGTGCCGAAGCCGTCCTCAATCATCGACAAGACTTGTTGGATCAGGCGGCCAGCCACGACTTACCGCAACTGGACTACGTGGCAAGCCTTACGCATAGCCAGCAGCATTATGTGCCGCTCATCGAATTAATGCGTCCGCAGTCGCGTTTTGCACTGATTGACGATCCTGAAGAATTCGACATTAAAGCTTTTAAGCGCAAGAGTATTAGTGTGCATTGGGAGTTTATGTATACGCGATCGATGTTTCAGACCGAAGACATGGCGCAGCAGGGTCACATTCTTGCCGAGGTGGCGCGCCTGGTGGATGCGGGACGCTTGTGTTCCACGTTGGGCCACCATGGTGGCAGTATCAACGCAGCCAATCTGCGCAAGGCCCATCAAACGCTTGAGGAGGGCACAGCGATAGGCAAAATCGTGCTGGAAGGTTTCGACTGAGTATGCTGACACTCCTGTCCTTGCACCCAGCCCGCCAATGCCATAGGCAGGCTGGTTTCGAGCAATTGCAGGGCACACCACAATACTTGTTGGCAGGCAGAGACGCATTGACTACCCAGACGATATAGCCAGTCTGCATCGTTGAGCCAGCGCTGGCTGAGCCCGTCTTCAATGGCCTGTATAAAGGTTTGTAAGTGCGTCTGATAATCAGTGTGTGCCATGCGCGTGCGCAGTTGCTCGGCGTGATGTTCGTCCAGCGTTGCAATCAGGTCCATCAGTCCCGCATTGCGCGCCTGCATTTGTGTGCTCAAAAAACGAATGCGTGAATGGATTTCGTCGCTCAGACTGCCCAGTACGGCAGAGTGGGTGGCTAAGCCGCGAGCCTGGGCGCAGGTTTCGATCATGTCGAGCCAGTCTTTGAGGAAGAAACGACTCAGATTGACCGAGGATGGGGCCAGGTCGCCGCTGATATTCTCTCCACAGGCCTGCCAGATAAAATGATTGATGCGGGCAATCAGATTGCTATGGTGCAAAAAATTCTCGTGAGGCGCATCCTTTGGCCAATGCTGGCGTAGCAGTATCCATTCCTTGAGTAGCCCCTGTAGATCATCCTGCAGATGTTTCGAGGCTTCATGTTGTTGAATCTGTTTGAATAGGGTAGTGATTTCGCGCTGAATGCTATGTAACTGCGCGGCAAAAAAATGGTCGCCCGACAATATGGCGAGTGTACAGCCTCGGTGCTTCTGCATCTCGAGCACGAGTTTGATCAACAGTTTGCTGAGTTTGATAGCGCCACGGCGTTGCTGGTGGCGCTGATAGGCATTATGCAGATCCACTTGTTCTCTTCCGTTATTGTTATCAGCGGTTTCTGGCTCGGTAACTGTTGCCAGTATGCCATGTTGCACAGTGATTCTCCCATTAAAATTCGGCGGCCTGTTGGGCATCGCAATTTGGCCGGCCTCTGCGTATGCTTGAGGCTTGGTTGATGGCACTTTGTCGCAGAGATTAGAGCAAATACGGGGCCAAAAAATGAAAGTGCAGTGGGTGGAGAGCATGGTAGACGTCGCAGCGAGTGACTGGAACACGCTGGTAGACAGTGATATGCCCTTTTTGCGTCATGCCTTTCTTAACGCGCTCGAAAGCTCGCTTTCAGTGGCTGCAGATCAGGGATGGAGGCCGCTCCACGCCTGCGTTTATGAGGGTGTTGACCTGTTGGCGGTAGCCCCCGGCTACATTAAGAATCATTCGTATGGGGAGTATGTTTTTGACTGGAGTTGGGCCGACGCCTACCAGCGGCACGGTATTTCCTACTATCCCAAATATGTGACGGCGATTCCGTTCACGCCGGTCGTTGGTGCGCGCCTCTTAATGCGCCCAGAGCACCAAAATGATGCAGGAATGTGTTCGGCGCTGCATGCGCACTATGCGGAGGCCGTCATAGAGGTCATGGAGCTTCATGGTTGTTCCTCATGGCATGTGCTGTTTGCTCGCGACTTTGCACCCGCAGGTAACATGGTGCGACGCGAGGGGACGCAATTTCACTGGTTTAATGCCGGTTACGAAAGTTTTGATGGCTTTCTGGCGCACTTGAGCTCATCACGGCGTAAATCCATCCGTAAAGAGCGCAAACGTTGCCATGAGCAGGGGTTGGTCTTTCATTGGTGTGCGGGAGCTGCCTTGAGTGTGCAGGAACAGGCCCATTTTTACCGTTGCTATGCCAGTACTTATGGCAAGCGTGGGCAACTGCCCTATCTCACTCCCGCTTTTTTCAACGCTTTATTCAAAGAGCTTTCGGAGCAGGTGGAGGTGTTGCTGATTGCCGACAAGCACGGCGAACAAATCGCCGCCGCCCTGTTTTTAAAGGGAAGCGAAACGCTGTATGGACGCTATTGGGGCTGTTTGCAAGAAGTACCGGGGCTGCACTTTGAAGCCTGTTACTATCAGGGCATTGAACGCTGCATAGCGCTAGGGCTTAAGCGCTTTGACGCTGGGGCGCAGGGTGAGCACAAGTTGCTGCGCGGCTTTGAGCCGGTAACGACCTACTCCTACCACTGGCTGTCGCATCCCGGCTTTGCCGAGGCGGTCGCCAATTTTGTCGCCGAAGAGGCCGAGCATGTGGCGAGCTACCAGCAACAGGCCCGCAGCTGCCTACCCTTTCGCAAAAATGGCACATGACGACCGTTTTTAGACAGAAAGAATTCAATTCCCTGCTTTACTTGCCAAAAATTAAACATTAAAATGCGCGCCCCTGATTGAAAGCAGTGCACTATTTGTACTGCGTGTTCGACAAACAACTTAAATGGTAATGTGAATGCCTTCTGTAAAGATTAAAGAAAACGAGCCGTTTGACGTAGCGCTTCGTCGTTTCAAGCGTTCTTGTGAAAAAGCCGGTGTCCTGTCTGAAGTTCGTCGTC
>JBFHVM010000258.1:0-4222 GCA_041589495.1 Oleiphilaceae bacterium
CTTTAAGGGTGAAACAGTACACTAGCAACAGCGGCCCATTGCAGCCGTTGCCGCATCGGCGACGGTCTCTGGAGGTGAAAGCATGACACCCAAGGCAAAGCCGGCTCCGGTGGAAACACCCGCGCAATCGCATCCCTACCGCCCGGCCAGCGCACTGACCAGCATGATAAGAGTGGACTCGGGCAGATGAAAGTTGGTCAGCAGCAGGTCGACACTTCGAAAACGGTAGCCCGGGTATATGAAAATATCGCTCTCACCGGTATAGGGCGCAATGGCGCCGGATTGCGAGGCCGTCTCCAGACTCCGGACTGAGGTGGTCCCCACCGCCACCACCCGACCACCCCGGGCGCGGGTGGCATTCACCGCATCGCACACCGCCTGATCCACTTCCAGATACTCGGCGTGCATATGGTGGTCCTGAATATTTTCCACCCGCACGGGCTGAAAGGTGCCGGCCCCGACGTGCAAGGTCACAAAGGCCGTTGCCACGCCCTTGGCCTGGGCTCTGGCCAGAATGTCGTCGGTAAAGTGCAAACCCGCAGTGGGCGCGGCCACGGCGCCGGGCTTTTGAGCGTAAACCGTCTGGTAGCGCTCTTCGTCGAGGCTTTCGTCTGCCCGGTCGATATAGGGAGGCAAGGGCATATGGCCTACCTCTTCGAGTAGCGCGTGTACGCCCCTTCCCTCAGGCACGGCCAATTCGAACAAGCTATCATGGCGCTGCACCATGGTAAGTGTGTCGCCGTTTTCAAGAACGATCAGACTACCGGGCTTGGGTGATTTACTGGCCCGCACATGCGCCAAAAAGCGCTGGCTATCGAGCGCTCGCTCGTAGAGGACTTCAACCTGGCCACCACTTTCTTTGCGGCCAAACAAGCGAGCTGGGACAACCCTGGTATTGTTAAACACCAAAAGATCACCTGGATGCAAGCGATCTATAAGATCACGAAACACGCGATGGGATATTTGCCCGCTATTACCATCGAGCTCCATCAAGCGACTCGCTGTGCGCTCTTCAGTGGGGAACTTGGCAATTAATGACTCCGGTAAGTCGAAGTCAAAATCCTTTACTTTCATGCCTCGTCACTTGCCTGGGCCGGAATAACAGGAGTCGGGCACTTTACATCGGCGTTTTGCCCACGATGACGCAGCAGATGATCCATTAACACGAGTGCCATCATGGCCTCCGCAATCGGCGTCGCTCGAATTCCAACGCAGGGATCATGACGCCCATGTGTCGCCACCTCAATGGCATTACCTTCGCGATCAATACTTTTACCTGGCAATCGAATACTTGAAGTCGGCTTGAGCGCAATGTGAGCAATGATATCCTGCCCGGTCGAAATTCCTCCGAGAACGCCACCTGCGTGATTGCTTAAAAAACCTTGGGGACTCATTTCATCACGATGCTCTGTCCCTTTTTGGCTCACCACATCAAAACCATCGCCAATCTCTACACCTTTCACTGCATTGATGCTCATGAGGGCATGAGCCAGCTCTGCGTCTAATCGATCAAAGATTGGCTCACCGAGCCCGGGCATGACCCCTTTGGCCATCACTGTGATTTTGGCGCCTACAGAGTTGCCTTCCTTGTTGAGCGCTTGCATGTACTGCTCCATTTCAGGAATCTTATCGGCATCAGGGCAAAAGAAGGGATTTGTTTCAACAATAGACAGATCTACTTTCTCGACACTGATCGGCCCGAGCTGAGACAAATATCCCTGAATTTGGATGCCAAATTTCTCGCTAAGGTATTTTTTGGCGATTGCACCGGCCGCGACGCGCATTGCGGTCTCTCGGGCAGAAGAGCGCCCCCCTCCACGATAATCACGAAAGCCGTATTTTTGATCATAGGCGTAATCCGCATGGGCCGGTCTGAACGTGTTCGCGATATTACCGTAGTCTTTTGAGCGCTGATCGGTATTCTCGATGAGCAGGCCAATGGCGGTGCCGGTGGTTTTACCTTCGAACACTCCCGACAGAATTTTTACCTGATCGGCTTCCCGACGCTGCGTGGTATAACGTGAAGTACCCGGCTTGCGTCGATCCAGATCATACTGCAGATCGTCCTCTGTAAGACTGATTCCCGGAGGACACCCATCAATAATGGCTCCCAGGGCCTTACCATGGCTTTCACCAAAGGTAGTTAAGGTAAATAATTTTCCAAAGCTGTTTCCTGACATACGGTTTCCGCGTATTGGTTATTCTGTAATCGTTAATCGTTTAGTGCCATGGCGCGTAATTCATTGGCGTTCATAACAAATACACCATGACCACCACGTTCAAACTCCACCCATGTGAATGCAACGTTCGGGTACGCCTCTTCCAACGCTGGCCAGCTATTACCCACCTCCATCACCAACAGCCCGCCATCTGCAAGCAATTTGGTGGCTTCACGCAATAGTCGATGCACCAGGTCGAGACCATCAATGCCAGCTTCAAGCCCCAGGCGGGGCTCATGATGATATTCATCGGGAAGATCCGCCATATCCTGTGCATCAACATAAGGGGGATTGGCAACAATCAGCTGATAAGGAGGTACGTTTTGGTGTAACAACTCTTCGCAACCGTCGGACAAATGTGCCACTACGCGACCTTCCAGTCTGTACTCGGCAATATTTTGTTCAGCCACGCTGATTGCTTCTGGTGAAATATCAACCAGATCAACATGTGCTTCGGAGTAGACTTCTGCGAGGGCGATACCTATGCACCCACTCCCCGTACAAATATCCAAGACACGTTGGGGTTCTAGATTCAACCAGGGTGTAAAATGATTCTCTATAAGCTCTGCGATGGGCGACCGGGGCACAAGCACGTTGCTGTTGACGTGAAAGCGCATACCGCAAAACCAGGCCTGCCCAGTGAGATAGGCAAGCGGAACACGCTCTTCAGTTCGCTTATGGAGCCGCTCCAAAACCAGCTCGCGCTCTGATGCCGTTAAAGCACAGCTCCAAAGGTCTCGATCAAAATCCCAAGGCAGCTCGAGGGTTTGCAAAACGAGCTGTACGGCTTCGTCCCAAGGATTATCGTACCCATGACCAAAATAAACGGATTCCGCGTTCAGACGACTGAAGGCATAACGGATATGATCGGCAATGGTGGCCAGTTGCGAGGGCACGGGAGTACTTCCACACTAAAAATGGGTCGCAATTATATAGAAATACCGCGCGCGATAACATCCACGCGAGCAAAGACTACCTTAAATACAGCACATACCAGCTGGATCCACTCACTGAAGCGGGCCTCTGCGCAAGATTACCCCGCGCTTCTATGCCGATTCTCTCAGGATCAACCTCCAGCTGCTTTAACAATGCAGCTTTAAAATTTTCGGCCGCCTCTCGGGCTCGAACGCGCGACTGTTCAACGGTCTCTCCACTTTCATAACGATTCGCACTCACGATCCAAAGACGCTTGGTCTTCTTCTCCAGCAATGCATTGTTGAGCGCCTTAACAACAGCTGGTGGCAAAGAGGGTTTGTCGAGAGTAAAGCCTTCAATCCAGTCATTCGCCCCGAGTTCCTCATTGGTGACAATACTTCTTACAAAGGCGTAATGGTCTTTACGCCCATTTTGCACGATGTAAACCTGTGACCAACGCTTTTCTTTACCCAGATCAAGGTTACCAACCAGATAGTACTGATCACTATCCCGCCCGTAGAGACGACGTTCACCAAACTCTTCGTTGGCCCAAAAGCTACTATTGCCGCAGTTGCGCTGCTCACATTTATAAACAAGATTGCCTTGCTGGTTGAAGAAATCGGTGTAGAACTTATAAACCGCCTGAATATCTGTCCCTGCGGGCAATTTAAACAGCTGCGTTGAACCCGCACCCTCAACTCGCTCCTGCTGTTCTATCCTGATCGCGTTGCTAATACGCTTCGGCATGCTGGTAATGATCCGATACACGCCATCCTCAAGAGCCTTAGCTTGCTCAAGACTGGCTCGCTCGTATACAGGCAGATCATCACTCCATACCGAAAAGCTCAAACAGATAAAACAAAGCGATAGGCTAAGCTGTTTAAACCGAGTCATGCTCACACTCCAAAAATCGCTCAATCTTGTCCGCGCACGCATGCACATCTCCTTCCATATGAAAATGATGACCACCGTTAACATGAAATTTTTCCAAGCGGGCGATATAACCAAGCCTCTTACTCAATCGAGTATAGTCATTAAAGTAACCTCCAGAGCCACAGATCAAACATACTTCACATTCAACCCCTGAA
>JBFHVM010000259.1:0-4212 GCA_041589495.1 Oleiphilaceae bacterium
ATAGGCCCAAAGACAAATTCCGACAAACACGACCATTACCAGGATGGTCGATAAACCTCGAAGCGTGTTGATATCCATGGTTCTTGTTATCGCCCGCTGATCACGGTGCCAAGCTGCTGCAAATAAGCAACCAGCGCTTCAATCTCGGTCTTGCCTTTCACGGCTGCCGAGGCACCTGCGATGTCTTCATCGGTGTAGGGCACGCCTACTGCGCGCAGGGCTTTCATTTTCTCGGGGGTGACCTTGTGATCCACTTTGGCCGTGAACAACCATGGATAAGACGGCATTTTAGACTCAGGCACCACGTTACGCGGGTTATACATGTGGGCACGGTGCCAATCATCACTGTAACGACCGCCAACGCGGGCCAGATCAGGACCAGTACGCTTGGAACCCCACAGGAATGGATGCTCGTATACGTGCTCGCCCGCAAGAGAGTAATGACCATAACGCTCGGTTTCGGCACGGAAAGGGCGAATCATCTGGGTGTGGCAGGTGTTACAGCCTTCACGAATGTAGATGTCGCGACCTTCGAGCTGCAGGGCAGTGTGGGGCTTGAGGCCTTCAACAGGTGTTTTCATGTCCTTATGGAAGAACAGTGGCACCACTTCAACCAAAAAGCCGAAGCTGATGGCCACGATGATCAGAGGGATCATCAGGCCAAGATTTTTCTCGATTACTTCATGATTCATTGTCCGATCTCCTAGGCCGCTTCGGCAACAGTATCAAGTGCTGCTGCTTTTTTCTGTCTGAGGGTTAGCCAAACGTTCAGGGCCATGAGTAACATGCCCGACAGGAAGACTGCACCGCCGATGGCGCGTACCAGGTAGCCATAGTGGCTGGCTTCGAGTGACTCAACAAAGCTGTAGGTAAGAGTGCCGTCTTCGTTGACTGCACGCCACATCAGGCCCTGCATGATGCCGTTAACCCACATTGCCGCGATGTACAGCACAGTACCGGCAGTGGCCAGCCAGAAGTGGATGTTGATCATCGCAACGCTGTACATTTCTTTCAGGCCAAACAGACGTGGAATCAGGTGATAAATGGCACCGATGGAGATCATCGCAACCCAGCCCAGAGCGCCGGAGTGAACGTGACCAATGGTCCAGTCAGTGTTGTGCGACAGGGCATTAACGGTCTTGATGGACATCATGGGGCCTTCAAAGGTAGACATACCGTAGAAGGACAGCGATACAACCAGGAAGCGCAGAACCGGATCGGTACGCAGTTTGTGCCATGCACCCGAGAGGGTCATCATGCCGTTAATCATGCCACCCCAGGAAGGCGCCAGCAGAATCAGGGACATTACCATGCCGGCGTTTTGCGCCCAGTCTGGCAGTGCACTGTAGTGCAGGTGGTGAGCACCGGCCCATACGTACAGGGAGATCAATGCCCAAAAGTGCACGATGGACAAACGGTAGGAGTAAACAGGGCGCTCTGCCTGCTTGGGTACAAAGTAGTACATGATGCCGAGGAAGCCCGCAGTCAGGAAGAAGCCAACCGCGTTGTGGCCGTACCACCACTGCATCATCGCATCGACAGTACCAGCGTAGATGGAATAGGACTTAGTCCAGGTGACCGGAATTGCCAGGTTGTTACCAATGTGCAGGATGCCGACGGTGATAATAAAGGCACCGAAGAACCAGTTGGCAACGTAAATATGACGAGCCTTACGCTTCATGATGGTACCGAAGAACAGTACCGCGTAGGCGACCCAGACAATGGCAAGGAAGATATCAATAGGCCATTCGAGTTCTGCATACTCTTTAGAGCTGGTCAGACCCATGGGCAGTGTGATCGCTGCTGCAACGATAATCGCTTGCCAGCCCCAGAATACAAAGGAGGCCAAGGTGTCTGATAACAGACGTACCTGACAGGTACGCTGAACAACATAAAGGGATGTGGCGAACAGAGCGCAGCCACCAAAGGCAAAGATTACCGCGTTGGTGTGCAGGGGACGAATACGGCCAAAGCTGAGCCAGGGTGTATCGAAATTCAATTCAGGCCATACCAGCTGACAGGCAATGAACACACCGGCTGCCATGCCGACTATGCCCCACACCACCGTCATAATGGCGAATTGACGTACAACCTTATAGTTGTAGGTGATTGGATTGAACTCTTTGTTCATCGTTAGGATCCACAGTTTTATGTTGTTTAGGATGTCTTAGCGCGGCTGGCGAGGGGGTAGATCACTTGCCATTTGCAGACTAAAAGCCCGCCGAATGACTGCAATAGGAGTGCTTAAACACTCGCCAACAGCAGCAGCGCGCGAAGAATACTGATTGATATTAGTAAAATCAACCAAATGTCAGTCTTAATTGACGTAGGTCATTAGTGTAGACAATGCTTGTGAGGCTGCACAAAAAATAAGCAGAAAGGGGGTTGCGCAGGTCGACTCTATTGATATTGCTGGGGTGCGGGGACGTTTAAAGGCCGTTTAGTGAAAAAATGCAGAGCCTTGGTAAACAAGGCTCCTTAAAAGGGTTACTCAGGGAGAGTCGAGTACGGTGACGTTTTCTTCTTTTTCGAGCATGAGTGTGAGTTTGTCCATCATTTCTTTGCGCTCGGGAGAATCCTGCCACTGTTGCCACTCGGCCAGGCTGCGCCATTTGCACAAGACCATGCGGTGTCGGGGGTTACTGACGTCGCGCAATGATTCGCCGGAGATAAAACCGGGCGCCACCACAGCGCGTTGCAAGATCTCCATCGCCGCCTGTTCATAATTGGCTTCGAGTGTTTCGGCGATGACCCGTTCGATAATTACGCGTATCATAGCAATCCTTTTTTAATGCCTGTAGAACGAAAACAGCACTGCAGTGCCTGTCTAAAAGCATAGACTAGGGCGCGCCAGTCTGCCGCAAGATTTAGAGGGTAAAAAACCGAATTTTATGGACCACCAACACGATCTCAATGCCGAAGGCCTGTATTGCCCCGAACCCGTGATGATGCTGCACTCCAAAGTGGCCGAAATGCAGGTAGGCGAAGTACTTCGGGTTACCGCGACAGACCCTTCTACCCGACGGGATATTCCCAAATTCTGCCAGATGCTGGGGCACACGCTCGTTAATTCTTGTGAAGAGGAATCTATGTTTATCTACTGGATCCAAAAGTCCTGAGTTTATTGGTACGAAACAGGGGTTTTACTTACTTTTCAGGTTAAGAAGCCCTGCGCTTACGATGAATAGGCAGCCGAGTGCGATGGAAAGACTTAATGCCTCATCCCACAACCACCACCCCATGGTGGAAGAGAATACCAGTGAGGTATAAGTGAACTGGCCGATTTTGCCGGCGCTCACCCGGCGGTAGGCTGCGGTGATCAGCAGCTGACCCACCGTTGCTACCCCTGCCAGCAATGCCAGCCAGGCCCATTGGGTCATAGTCAGGCTTTGCCAAACCGAGGCGGCAAAGGGTAGAGAACAGAGCGAAGCGATCAGGCTGAAGTAGAACACAATGCGTAAGCTGGGCTCGGTACTGCGCATACGTCGAATGGTCACTTTGGCAACGGCGGCCAGCACAGCCCCGAGCAAACCAATCATCACCAAATCTACATCACTCCAGCCCTTGTGCTGCGGGTCGACGATGCAAATCACACCCAAAAAGCCCAACATAATGGCAAATAAGGTCGCGCGACTCGAAGGCTCGCGCAGCCAAAGCAAGGCAACCAAAGGAATAAAAAACGGAGTGGTGAGTTTGAGCAGAATAGCCTCGGTAAAGTGCATGTTGCCGAGCACATAGAAGAAACAGGCCATAGCGCTCACGCCAATGGTGCCGCGCAGCAGGTGAAAGCGCCATTCGGTGGTGGCAAAACCTCGTGGCCCATGCAAATACAGTATGGCGGGTACGATCAGTACGAAGGCGAGGGCATTGCGAAAGAATACGATGGTTGCGTTTTCCAACTCTATCGACAGGTGCTTGATAATCGCGCCCATGATGGCGAAGCACAGTTCGCCGGCAATTACCGCATATATAGCGCGGCGCCGTTCGCGCAGGGCATCGAGATCGGGTGTAGGGCAGGTGAGGTCTTGACTTGAGATAAGGGGTACCGCGCGGCTAGCTGAATGATGCGAAAAGTGCGCGTAGTCTAAACAAGGAGGGTAATCTGCTCAAGTGATTGGCTTGGGAGCCACATAGTTTTAGAGGTGGATGGTGTTGGCCCGCAGTAGATCCCGGGTCCCCGCTACGCTCGCCCGGGATGACGAATGAGGTAAG
>JBFHVM010000260.1:0-4203 GCA_041589495.1 Oleiphilaceae bacterium
CCGTGGAAATAAGCTTGTAGTAGCGCAGCAAAATAGTCAGGGCCTGCCTCATGTCAGCACTGGCCTGAACCGAGGTGATCAGTGCATTAAGGGCGGGATCATTGAGAAAGTGCAGTACGCGAAGGCTGAAGGCGTCGTTACCACTGGCGCGAATGGCGGCAGCCCAAAGTGCGTTCACCCATTCTTTGGGCACGCGATCACTCTGCTTAAGTGTAGTTAAATCGAGCTTTTGTTTACGCAGCAAACCCTGAGAATCTAAGCCTTCGTGCTCTAAAGCGTGGTGGATTGCATAGATCCAGGTTGCCAAAGTGGTGTGTGTCGGCTGGGACATGACTTCGCACCTTCGGGTATGGCCAGCTTGCATCTCTGTGCGCCAGCTGTTGTTATTCTTAAGTCTCATAATAAGAAGGGCAGGGCACGCTTGTCCATGTAAAAGCTGCCAATTTTGCCAAATAAAATGCGAACAGCATTCATGTTTGGCCTGTAAAATGCTTGGTGCCCAATCAGCTCTTTCTATTTACCGCTCAGCTCAATTCAACCCCTTTTTACCTATTCAGGCCTACGTCACGATTTGCCTTCCGCTATGATTGCGCCCCTGACGACAAGGCTACGCTGCCCTGTGTTGGGAGGCCTGAACTCCCTTCCCGGCTGGGGGCAGTGTGTTTTGTCTCAAGGAGTTGTTATGGCTAGGGATATCGAAGACATAAATAACGAGGATCCACACAATGAAAATAAGAAGTTTAAAAGCTATCGGACTCGGTTCGGTGCTCACGCTTTGTCTGGCAGTCACGGCAATGCAAGCACAGGCTCTGCCAGGAAAGGCAACTGCTGCGGGTGACAGTATCACCATGGGTTTCGCCGCCGACTGCCGCTACAACTACTGGTTCTGGGATTTATTCTGCCTCTTGGGAGGCGATCAACCAGAACATTCGTGGTTTGATGGCTGGTCGTCGCGAGTTAATTCCGTGCATGACAAATACAAGCAGCTGAACAGCTCCATTGCGGCCAATAAGAATGCAGCGGCATCGGGCTCTGAAATGCGAGGAGGCGGCAACAACTTCGCGACTCAGGCGGCCAATATTGTGGCGCAAAGCACCACACCTGATCACGTAGAGGTTGTGCTGGGCGGTAACGATATCTGTAACCGCGACTGTACCAATCCGGCTAACTGTAACAATCCACTGTATACCGACTCGCAGTGGCGCTCTTCGGTACAGGCTGGTCTCGACACATTGGTAAGTGGGCTGCCAAGCGGCTCTACCGTGTACCTCGGTGGCGTGCCTCGTGTGCAGGATCTGCGCGCAGCAGGTTTGGCGAAACAGGCTACGACCTACCGTATTCGCTGCGAAAATATCTGGAGCTCCTACGATATTTGTACCGTTGCGACCAACGGTGGCACCATTAACGGTGAAAGCAGTGCAACGCGTCTTGCCGCCATTGAAACCCGTCAGCGTCGATATAACGAGATCCTTGCCGAAGAGGCTGCTGCGTACAACAGTAACGCCAATGGCAAGAACCCTCGTGGTATCGAAGTGGTGTCTGACTACAGTGGTGAAGGTACTTCTTCAACCGGTACTTTCCGCTTTGGCAAGGACGATATTGACGGCGGCGATTGCTTCCATCCCAGTGTTTTGGGTCAGAACAAGGTTGCTGACCTGATGTGGAACAACAACCCCGACAAGTAAGCGGGGGCGTTATCGATGAGGCCCCAGAGGGGCCTCTCTTTTGAACGGGATATAACACTGCAGGGACAGCACACCAACCAAGACTAAGAACAACCAAGGTGCGAGATGCGAATAACACTAATTAGCCTAGCCTGTATGATGGGCCTCGCTGCCTGCCAGCCTAATCAAACTGAGCTGGAGAGCACCGAATCTCCCATAGCGTCAGCGCAAACAACACATCAAATAAGCACGCTAACGCCCAATACCGAAGTGCAAGCCCCGCTGGTCGCCAAAATTAAAGGTATGCCCGTGGCCCAGAGCATGGTTGACGAGTCCATTCAGCTTAAGCTGTATGACCTGGAGTGGGCCAAGTACGAACTGCGTCGTGCTTCATTGGCTCAATTGGTGGAGCAGGCACTTAAATCGGGTCGCGTCGCTGGTGAAGACATTGAAGTACTCCTGGTGCCTCCCATGCCGCCGCGTCTGACTGTCAGTCCTGATGGGCAGCCTCAACTTGGGGTAGCCGACGCACCCGTGACTGTGAGCGTATTCTGTTCCTATCAATCAAGTCATTGTGGCCGCATGCAGGCGACCTATGAAGAGCTTGCCGAACTGTATGCAGGCCAGCTGCGGTTTGTTTTCTATGATTACCCTCAGCCGTTCCATCGGCAAGGGCCTGAAGCGAGTTTCGCTGCCCGTTGTGCCGAGGCCCTTGGGCGTTTTGAGCCTTTTCATAAGGCCCTTTGGGCGCAGCAGAACAACCTGGGTACGGCACTTTATCAGCGTCTGGCAAAACAGCTGAATGTTGATGAAAAAGAATTTGCGGCGTGCGTTGATGAGCGCCGCTATCTAAGCCGGGTCAAAGCCAATACGGAGTTGGCCGAGTCCTTTGGGTTTGGCAATGTGCCGGTGACACTGATAAATGGCCTTTACCTGAATGGTCCCAAAACCGTGGATACCCTCCGTTTTTTTGTAGATCAGGAACTGGTGCGCTTGGGCATAGAACCGGGGCAGGCCCTTGCAGCCCAAGAAACTCTGCAACAAAGCGAATTGCCTCTCCGGCTCGAAGGTGTGATGCTCAGTGACGACGCCTCGGTCAGCACTGCCATGATTCGCCACTTGGGTAACGATCAGATCGGCAGTTATCGGCAAGACCAGAATCTAGAAAAAGACGTCTTTTTGGTTTTGATCGAAGCCGACAGAGTGGTCATCGAGAACCAGGGACAATTAGAGTACTTGCCACTGCAAACTGGCGGAGGTGAGGGGGGCGAGATGGACATGGCTCAGTCGGACCAATCGAGTCCAGGCACGGCAACGTTAAGCAACACCAGCGAAGAATCGGTGGATCAACAGGAAGAGATACCTGAAGAAATTCGTATGGCTGCCGAATCTCAGGGTTTTACCGCGCGTCCCATCGTAGAAGCACAGGGGGAAACGCCCTTGTCACGCGCCTGGTTGCAGCAACAATTACAGAACGAAAGTGCCCTGCGTGCGCACTTTAAACCCACAGAACTTGAGGTGGAGGGTGTGCACATACTCAAGCTCAGAGATGTCGCTGATAACGAGTTTTATCAGACCCTCGGGCTCATGGAAGGCGACGTAGTGCTGCGCGTCAACGATGAGTGGGTGCACGAAGCGCAGAATAACCTGTTTGCTCATCTTGAAACCGGTCAAAGTGTCTCGGTGGTATTAATGCGCCGGGGGCTGCCGGTTCATCTTAAGTACGCAATTAACTAATCCGTTGCTCAATCTTGCGCGTAGGCTGAACTAATACAAGCTGCGCGCAGGAGGGTGCTCATGTCTGATTTTCTCATTATTGGAGCCAACGGTGGAATAGGGCGTGCACTGATCCAGCACATTATCAAACAAGATAAAGATGCGCGCGTGTTTGCAGTCAGTCGTCAAGAAAACGCGTGCGCACAACAGTCTGGCGTTACTCATTTCAAGTGTGCCCATAGTCATCAGGAAATCGCTGCTGTCACTGAGCAGCTGAGAGCGCAAGAATTACAGCTGCGCGGTGTCTATGTGTGTACGGGGGTTTTGCACAGCGAAGACTTTGAACCGGAAAAGCGTCTGGAACAGTTTTGCTCAGGGGCTTTCGTGCAGGTGATGCAGATCAATGCTGCCTTGCCTATGCTCTGGTTGCAGGCCCTCATACCTTTACTGAAGAAGACCGAACTATGCTGCTTCAGTGTCATCTCTGCACGCGTGGGAAGTATTGCCGATAATGGTCTGGGCGGCTGGTACAGCTACCGGGCATCTAAAGCAGCGCTCAACATGCTGCTCAAGACGGCCGCTGTGGAATGCTCTCGCCGTGCCAAAGGCGTCAAACTCTTAGCCTTTCACCCTGGAACGACTGATACAGCGCTTTCTAAACCCTTTCAGGCCAATGTGCCCGATGACAAATTATTTACGTCCGAGTTCGTCGCTGAACGTTTTTTTAATCTGAGTATGAAACTTAAAGCCGATGGGAAACTGAGTTTTTTAGACTGGGATGAAAAACCAATTGACTGGTAGCCCCGTAAAACCCCTGTCACAG
>JBFHVM010000261.1:0-4186 GCA_041589495.1 Oleiphilaceae bacterium
GACGGCGCCCTGCGCATGCTGGTGGTGCTGTACTTTCATCAGCTGGGTTACAGCCCCTTCGAAGTCGCCACTCTGTTTTTGCTCTACGAATTCTTTGGCATCGTAACCAACTTGTTCGGAGCCTGGCTGGCGGCCCGCTTTGGCTTAAACATGACCTTAAAGTGGGGCCTGGCACTGCAGATCATCGCGCTGGCGATGTTATTGCTACCGGCCAGTCTGTTAACCGTGCCTTATGTCATGGCCGCCCAGGCGCTCTCCGGTATCGCCAAGGATCTCAACAAAATGAGCGCCAAAAGCAGCATCAAGGCCTTGGTACCCGAAGATCAGCAAGGGCAACTGTATCGCTGGGTAGCCATACTTACCGGCTCCAAAAATACGCTCAAAGGCTGCGGTTTCTTTCTTGGCGGAGCCCTGTTGGCGGGCATGGGCTTTCAGGGAGCGGTAGGCGCCATGGCCTGTGGTCTTTTTCTGGTTCTGGTGCTGGCGCAGCTGATATTGCGAGAAGACCCTGCGTCGGTACGTTACAAACCAAAATTCAGGGAGATGCTGTCGAAGAGTCGCCGTATCAACTTAATCTCCGGTGCGCGTTTTTTCCTGTTTGGGGCCAGGGATATCTGGTTTGTTGTTGCCCTCCCCGTGTTTGTGCAAACACAGCTGGACTGGTCACATGTTGAGGTAGGTAGTTTTCTTGCGCTGTGGGTGATTCTCTATGGCATGGTTCAAACGCGCGCACCACGCTATACACGAGGCGCCATCGCAGCCAGTCACCAACAGGGTAAGCTCGCTGGGCGGTGGGCATCGCCGCTTATCGCGTTATGTCTGATCCTCGCTTTTGCTGATTGGTACCAATGGCTCGATAGCGGATTATTAATTGTCGCTTTGCTGGTATTTGGTACCGTGTTTGCCATCAACTCCTCGCTACACTCCTATTTGATCGTTTCTTACGCCGAATCAGATCAGGTGGCACTCGATGTGGGCTTTTACTATATGGCCAACGCCGCCGGGCGTCTTGTCGGTACCCTTCTGTCCGGTCTGTTTTTTCAGCTTTATGGGCTCGGAGCCTGCCTGCTGGCCTCAGCATTCTTTATATCACTCGCAGCCCTGCTGGCAATGCGCCTGGATGACAGCGCTGTCACACAAAGTGGCTTGCGAGCCGAATGACAATCTCTCTATACTAAGCTTATGCAGTACCCCGCCGCAGCGAGTCGGCAGCGCTTTACCGCGCAATCCAACAGAAACACTTAATAGTAACAATAAAATAAAAGGTGGTTGATTATGGGAGAGGGTTTAGCAGCCTGGTACAAAGATAATGGCGAGTATGTATTGGGCGCATTTTTTGGTCTGGTAATGCTCGATCTGTTCATGTTTCTTATGCACTGTTTAATTGAGCGTACAACCGAGGGTTACGGACTGACCACGCTGATTATTACCACTGGCTTCTTGATGGTGGCTTACTTCGAAAAGCTGTATTCAGAACAAGAAGCGCATTAGCATTAGCTATTAGTAACACCAGTGCGGGCGACCAAGCATTTCGCCCGCATTTACGTCCCACCCTTGCGTTATGTTCATCCGGCCTTTCGTCAAATTTTGGTACTTTTTTTGCTCCTATCTGCTTGAGGCGATTTAAACGTCAAAAAGCGGACAATCTCTGCCGCTATCGCACTCTTTATTGATTCAGGTAATTTAGGAAGCAGGAGCGTACAATCATGGCTGCGATTTCAACCGAACAGGCCCTTCAGATCCCACAGCAGCTGCGCCGCCAGGGTTCCCAAGGCGGTGCCGACTCGGCTGGCGCAGATCATCAACAACCGGCAAGCAGCGACGACAAGCGCTACTTGTCTGACGAGCGTGTTTCGCTACGTCAGCAACAGCTCAGCCAACCCGTAAAGGCAGTTGCTGTGGAAGAGTTCAAGTCGCAATTGGGACAGGATCAGGCATTTATCAAAGAGACATTGCGCAACAAATTATCGGAATACCAACTCAGTCCACATACCCGCTTAAGTCTAAGTAAAGATGCCTTCGGCCAGTTAGAGCTTAAAGGCCCTGCCCTGCAAAGCACGTTGGAACAAATTGCCAACGACCTCAACAAAAGCCAGCCATTCAAGCAGGCCTTTGACCGCGTCAGTCAGCAACAACCCACACTTAACTACGTCGATAACGTAGTCAAAATCGCCAAGGCTTATGGCGTAAGCAATAACCTGTTTAATTCTCTTATCAGCGAGGAAGCAGAATATAACGGACTAAACGACATTGCTCACCGCTACCAGGCCATGAAAGCCACATCCCCGGTGACTGCCGATTCAGCAATGATGGATGGCCAGAGGTTTGAATTTTCGTTGAATGTTTAGGGGTGTCAGACGCTGGAGGTCAGACGTCTAACGTGTGACGCGAAAACTTAGCGTGTAAGTCGACATTTATTGCGACACGGGCTGGGGGTCGACCTCCAGAAAGCTTTAGAAATCAACGAACTGAACTCCAATGCTCAACCCTAGAAAGCCATGAATGCCCCCTGGAGACTGCCGGCCCAGTAATGATAGATGGACAGAAGCTTTAATTTTCGTTGACTGTTTGAGAGAAGCCGGGCGCGAGCACTTAGTGTGTAGGTACGACATTTATGTCGACGCGGACTGGGGTGTCGACATAAATGTCGACCTACAGGCGCCAGACGTACGACTCAATCAACGAAAACCGAAACATCCCCACAACCTTCACGCAGTACTTCAGGCGGGTCGCTGGCCAGATCGACTACCGAGGTGGCTTCGAAGCCGCAAAAACCGCCATCAATCACTAGGTCGAGCTGATGCTCAAGCAATTGCCGGATCTCATATGGGTCGGTCATGGGCACATCTTCGTTGGGCAGGATGAGCGTAGTGCTCATCAACGGGTGCTCCAACTCGGCCAATATGTCCAGTGCAATGCGATTATCCGGAATACGAATACCAATTTGCCTGCGCTTGGGATGCAGCAGTCGGCGCGGTACTTCGGATGTTGCATTCAAGATAAAGGTATAGGCGCCCGGTGTATGCGCTTTGATCTGCCGGTATTGCCAGTTGTCGAGTTTAGCGTAGGTCGAGATATGCGAGAGATCACTGCACATGAGCGTAAAATTATGCTTATCGGTTAAACGGCGAATCTGTCGAATACGATCCGCAGCCGCCTTGTTACCCAAATCGCAACCCAGTGCGTAAGCCGAATCGGTCGGGTAGGCAATTACTCCGCCCTGCTGAATGATATCGACCGCCTGCCTGTTCAGACGCGCCTGAGGGTTATCGGGGTGGATTTGAAAAAACTGACTCACGGATCTCTCCTTGAATACAAATGCCGAAAATATAACGCCGACTTACTTGTCGTGCTTTGAACCGCCCATGCAATCCGGAGATGCCGGCGCACTGCCCTTTTCCTGCCATTCATCTGGCGTATAGGTATGCAGAGCCAGGGCATGCAGCCCCTGTTGCATCATATCCTGAACAACAGCATAGATCTTTTGATGACGCGCCACTTTTCGCAAGCCCTCAAAATCCGGAGAAACCAGCACCACTTTAAAGTGCGTTTCGGAATTAGGTGGCACGCTGTGCATATGACTCTCGTTAAGCACCTCTAAATGCTCGACAGCACACGCTTCACGCACGCGATTGGCGATTTCCTGCTCCCGCGTCATACTCTGTCTCCTGCTGCTTGACTGGGTGGCGTGAATACTACTGCGCTTTACACGTGAAAGCGAGCGCAGCACACGCTAATTTGGCCTGTACAAAACACAACAAAGTCTCACAAACTTGCTGATGATCTGCCTGCCCAAGTCTGCCAAGATCACTTTTATAGTCGGAAAATCCCAAAAAGCATCTACACTGATTTTATAAAGATATTAATAAGATAGCGACGAGCTATCAGTAGACTGCCAACAAACAGGCACGGAAAGACCAGGGGATACAGGAATGAAGATTGCTCTGCTTGAAGATGAAGTCGAACAAGCACAAAACTTGAGCGCATTGTTAACAGAAAATGGCCACACCGTAGAGTACTTTCATACGGGCAAATCCTTTCTGTACGCAGTCAACCACAACAGCTATGAGATGCTGATTCTGGATTGGCAATTACCCGACATGGAAGGCACCGAAGTGTTGAAAGAAGTGCGCTCAGAGCTTAACTGGCGCATACCGGTGCTATTCCTGACCCAACGGGACAGCGA
>JBFHVM010000262.1:0-4175 GCA_041589495.1 Oleiphilaceae bacterium
CCAAGCGCGCCGTAATCACGCTTAGCGGAATTTTCCAAGTGCTCACCGTTACCATGCTTAAGGTCGTTACTATCGCGGTAATACCCACTTAACAACCAGTCGGTTTGTTCTGTACGAGCGGCCAAAGCGCTGAGGTAGGTTTGCTTATCGTTGTTACTGTTGAAGCTACTTTTTACAAGCCCCCCACTGTCCGCATCGGGAGCCAATATATCTTCAGCATGAATGGTTTCCTGAGCGACCACACCACCCAAGGCGCCAGATCCCCATAATTGACTCACGGGCCCCTTCACCACTTGAACTTGACGCAATAACTCAGAATCTAAAAAGTAAGTGGGTCGATGGCCGCTGTGAAAGTCCTGTCGAACGCCATCTACTACTTGCAGTATTTTACTGCCATCAAGGCCGCGGATATTCACCCCCTGATTATCCGTACGAGGGCCACCCGAAGCCGTAATATTGGGTGCATAACGTAAGGCCTGAGCGACCGACTGGGCTTGTACTTCATTAATTTCTTCTTTGTCGACATGCGTTACGCTGCGCCCTGTCTCTTCAAGGGTTTGCTCCTGCCGCGTGGCGGTTACCTTGATGGTGTCAAAAGTATAGGTACCAGCTGGTGCCGCCTCTTCTGCCTGCACGTTCCCGATATTGAGTACGCCGAGCAAAGCCAGGCTCGATGCCATAAACCCTGGCCGATTTAATCTATTAGACATGTGTGTCCCCAAAACTACGATGAATGAATCTCATCAGCTCGGGGCTTTAATTTGGTGTTTTATTTCTCCATCCAAACAGTCTGAATTTCAGATCCCGCTCAACAGAGGCGCCCCGATAAAGCGCGCACTGTAACTTC
This sequence comes from Oleiphilaceae bacterium, assembly GCA_041589495.1. GTDB lineage: Bacteria > Pseudomonadota > Gammaproteobacteria > Pseudomonadales > Oleiphilaceae > PZPK01. The sequence goes on from JBFHVM010000262.1 coordinate 848, forward strand.
AATCTCACAAATTGTAAATACGAATTATTATCGTTTGCATTGATGAAGTTTTGAGTTAAGATATTTTTCAGATCGCCCATAGCGGCACGTAACCCGTTTATTTATACAGCGTTATACTTCAAATAAGTCACAGGAAATTCAATGAGTTACACCAGAGTTTTCAAAACCCCTCATGTGCGGGCACTGATTTTTATTCTATGTTTGGGCCTCCATTCCTGGGTCATCGCCGCGTTGGTCGACGGCCCCTCGTTCTATGCTGAGACTCAGCCTCAAAGCCCCAAAGGTTCGGTACACCCTCAGCAAAGTATGGCCTTGCGTCTCACACAGCCGCCAACACGAAAAACACAAAAGACTGACACAGCCCCACACGAATCCATTGCACAGACGGTACCGCCAAAAGCAACCAACAGTTCACCTAAGCCCACAATCCATGCCATCCGGCCTGCCCCGGAACCAACACAACAAAAACAAAACGGCAAACTGGAAAAACCTGAAACTCGACAAGACAGTCAAGTTTCCACAACTCCACCCCCCACTGACACGACACAGGCAAACAATGTCTTAGTCCAACAAACGAAAACACTAGAAACAAACACGGCCACTGCACAAGCACAACCAGAACCCGCGCCACTGCCAGTGATTCGCCAACCGGGTTTCTCGCAGCCACCGCAAGCTCCCAACTACCCCAAGCTTGCACGCAAACGTGGACAAGAAGGCGTCGTATGGCTCGCGGTAGAGCTTGACAAGCAAGGGCAACAAGTCGCTCTGAGCATATCGAAAAGCTCTGGCTATGCCAGCCTTGATAAGGCAGCAATGAATGCGGTAGCCAAATGGCGTTTTATTCCTCACCGAGAAAACAACACAGCCATGGCTGCCCGCGTTGTAATTCCGGTGCAATTCAGTCTCAATTCCCGCGAGTCATGACAACATGATTTCAAGTACGATACTCATTCAAATCGAACAGCACCTTGGAGCAGTGACGTACCCACTTCTCTTGTGCTCATTGCTCGCCAGCTGCATCATCATCGAGCGGCTGTGTATGCTGATTTATTTCACTACGTCTTCGACCTTGCAGGATTCGGCAAGCCGCTTTATTTCGCAACACGAACAAAACACACGGACTTTGCGCGAAGAGCTGGCAATGGTCTGGCTCGACGCACAGCAACGTCGCCTGTTACAGGGGCTACGTTTATTGCAGATCTGTGCGGTATTGGCCCCCTTGTTGGGCCTATTGGGCACAGTGCTGGGCTTGATTCAGGTGTTTCATACTCTTGCCGCGCTGAACAGTCCCTTGCAGCCGCAGGATCTCGCCCAAGGCCTGGGCATCGCCATGAAAACCACTGCTGCCGGACTGGGAATTGCAATACCCGCTTTAGCTGCAGGATACGGATTGCGCCTATGGGCCGAGAGAATCATACAGCAGCTGCAAAATCGCATGAATGAGGCGCATTTTGCACTAGACGGCATTCGTCTGGATCTCGCCGCATGATTCGTGCAAAACCCGACAACTTGGGCACAGAGACGCTGGAGCTAACGCCGCTGATCGATATCATCTTTATCGTTGTCGTGTTTCTCCTGCTTACTTCCAATAGCCGGCTGATCAGCCTCCCTCTCACGCTGCCTCAAACAGAGGAAGTCCTGAGCACTGCCGAGCTACAAGCAGAACAGATCACCATCACGATACAGTCCGAGCTCCCTCAGTGGACTTTGCAACTGGGGGCAGAGGCAGCCGAATCCTACGCTCAGTGGACAAATCTTAAAGCAGATTTAGCGCCTCTACTTGTGCGGCCGAGCACATCGATCACCATCGCTGTAGCCAGTGGCAGTCGAAGTGACGAACTACTCACATTATTGTCGTTTCTAAACGCAAGCGAGTTTAAAAATATCCAACTCTTAATGGAACCAACTACATGATCAGGCTCAAGTTACCCCATACAGTCTTGATAATTTGCCTGCTATTTACCGTATTGGCGTCGACGTCCTTTGCGATGCAGCGCGTGATCAGTACCGATGGCTCTGCCACCGAATTATTATTCGCACTGGGGCTGCAGAATCGACTGATCGCCGTGGATGTAAGCAGTCAGTTGCCACCGGACCACGTTCCATTACCCAACATCGGTTATCACCGAAATCTATCTGCCGAAGGCCTGCTCAGTTTAAGGCCCGATCTCGTTGTGGGCAGTTCACATATGGGGCCGTCACCGGCTGTTAGAGCATTGTTGACTGCAGGCGTCTCGCTATTGCGTCTCAAAAGCCCTCTTACGCCCCTGCAATTGCAGAACAACATTCATGAGCTGGCTGCGACATTCAATAAACAGGAAGAGGCGACTCACCTCATCGCTGCCTTGCATCAAGATCTGGCAGGAATTCAAAGCCATGATTTTTCCCACCTCCGCGCCGCCTTTCTGCTGCGCATGAACACTGGGCTGCGTCTGGCCGGCACCGAAACCAGCGGCGATGCCTTTATTCAGCTATTGGGAGCAAGCAACATCGCAAGCTTCGTAAACTACCAAAACGCCAACATGGAGGCGCTGTTAGCGGAGGCTCCCGATATCTTACTCATTGCCGATAAGGGGGCTCATGCCAGTGTGAACGAATTACTTAACGACACGCCAATACTGCGGACCACAAAAGCAGCAAAACACCACCGCATTTACCTCATCGATAGTGGGTCACTCATCGCTGGGCTTAGCATCCGAGCGATTGAACAAGCAAAGGAAATTGCTAATAGACTATCGACCAACCTGCTTACACAAGCTGATATCAAACGATGAAACTCGTGACCGCGCTGTTCTACCCTAACTTACTAAACATCTTGAGCCGACCTCAATGGCTCGCCTGCGTACTCGTCCCTTTTATAATCTTGCTCGCGATGGTGTCTCTGGTGAGCGGCCCCATGCATTTACCCTATTACGAGAGCGTGTTAGCGGGTATCGATGCTGTGTTGGGTTCTTCTATGTCTGCGCTGGACGATACCCAACGTGTCGTGATTTCCGAGCTGCGTTTGCCACGATTGATGCTGGCTTTACTGGTAGGCGCCATGCTGGCCCAATGTGGAACGGTAATGCAGGGGCTATTTAGAAACCCCTTGGCCGGTCCTTTTGTCCTTGGTATAAGCGCCGGCGCAAGTTTAGGCGCTGCCCTATTGATTTTAGGGTCCGCCCTATTCTCTGGTATTTTTTTGGGTATGGTAAATGATATTTCTTTGGCATTGGCATCCAGTATAGGAAGCTTTCTGGTGCTTTTGGCGGTCATGGTAGTTGCCGCAAAGGTAAAGGACACCATGGCCCTTCTTATCATTGGCCTAATGTTCGGTAGCATTACCACC
>JBFHVM010000263.1:0-4166 GCA_041589495.1 Oleiphilaceae bacterium
ACCCGATGGGCAAATTAAGTACGTGCTGGTTAGCCCGGACGATAACTGGCGCCCCCATGAGCAGCCACCAGAGACTCTGGACCTGGACCTGCTTTACGAACAAGGCTTTTCCAGCATTGATATTATTCGCGAGTTGCAGGACGACCTCGCAGGACAGACCGTATTCGTAGACGGCCTGGATGATGACCAACAACTGCTCGACTGCCTGTTTGCCACCAGTAACGACGACCCGGCTTTCGAAACAGCGCGCATGGAAGAGCTATTTCACCAGTATGACTTTGAGTCGTTGCTTGAACTACGCCGTGATCAGGCTGAACATGCCGGCCTCGCGCTCGAAAGTGCAGAGGAAAACGTGCTCAGCTTACTTTTTTTAGCCCGCGAGCTTGGCGAAATTGATTGATTTTCAGATATTTGTGACCTTGATCTGAGCAATTGAATCAGCTTGCGTGCACCATCGCCTCTTCTTGAACCGGTTTACAATAAGGTAGTCACCCGGATGACGCGAAGTTCATTAGCATGGCTTTTCCTGGCACTAATGCTGGTTAGCCCTTTCAACCTGGCGCAACAAACGGCGAAGGCTTCCGACCTATTAGGCACCAAAGGCAAAGCTGGAACAAACTACGCCTCCTTTGGTTTTGCCTTAAACGAATTTCGCTCCGTGGAGCTTATCCTCGTTGAGGCCTTTGACGGTACCGATGGGAGCTATGCGGAACAAAGCATCCCCGGAGGTAGGTTCTTCCCTGAAACCGCACAAACTTACGGCATGTTCGGAACCATTGGCACCTATATTTCGGACTACGTGAGAACCGAGTTACGCCTGGGAACCGGCATCAAGTCCGATACCATACGAGAAGCGCTCGAAGTCAATATGCACTACTGGTATGCCTGGTATATGGGAGCAGTTTATCCGCTGACCGATTACATGTCGGTGTATGGTCAGTACGGCGTCGCACTCTACGACGCTCACGTCACTCGAAAAGAAACTCGCATTACCCTCGGGCAAAACTCGGGAAGGCTGCCCGTCACGTACACGGCACGTCCCAGTCGCTGGCAAATGGAAGAGGAGCTCTTCGGCACAAAATTCAGCACCTCATGGCTCGTTGGCGCTGAATTCGACCTGATCAAGGGCTGGCGTCTGGCGGTCGACTATGGACGCCTGTTACGAGACACTGATACCAACATCAAGGTCTATCAGGGCAACGTGCACTTTCGCTTTGAGTTTTAACAACGACGCTATCGTTGCCTGAATAACCAGCAGTGATGAATTTTGGGGTTGCGCTCAAAATCCTTATCGAGCGAATTTGCATGCCAGTCTTTCACCACAAACTCCTGCTCAAGCTCGTTTGCCAAAACAAACTTCTGCAAGTTATTTGAAAATACCAACGTACCACCCTTAGCCAGTCTCTGCATGCAGGCGCGAATCATGTCAGCATGATCACGCTGTATGTCCAGCACACCTTCCATACGCTTTGAGTTAGAAAAGCTTGGCGGATCAAGAAATATGACATCGTACTGTTCGCTCGATGCTTCGCTCAGCCATTCAAGACAATCCGCATGCACCAACTGGTGCCGATCTCCCTCTATGTGGTTAAGTTCAAAGTTTTGCCTTGCCCAATCCAGATAGGTTTTGGACATATCGATACTGGTTGTTGCACTCGCCCCGCCAAGCGCCGCATGCACGGTGACCGCGGCCGTGTAGCAAAACAGGTTGAGCACTTTTTTACCCGAGCACTCTTCGTGCATCCACCGCCTGATGGGGCGATGATCCAGAAACAGCCCCGTATCCAGATAGTCACGCAAATTCACTCGCAATAACGCATCGTATTCGGCGACTGTAAAAAACTCTTTACGCCTGTCGTGCTTTTCGTATTGCTGAATCCCCTTTTGTCGCTGTCGACGCTTGAGATAAATACGCTCTCCAGGCACTGACAGGCTGTCGCTAATGACCTTCAGCGCCTCTGACAATCGTTCAAATGCGACCTTATCGGGCAGCGACTTGGGCGGCATGTACTCCTGCACATGCAAGTGGCGTTCGCCACCCGCCTGCTCGTAGATATCGAGAGCAAATGCATACTCCGGCATGTCGGCGTCATAGAGGCGAAAGCATGAAATCCCTTGCTGCTTAGCCCATTTACCTATCGTTCGCGTGTTTTTCTGGATTCGATTAGCCAGCATCGCGGCGCGTTCGGGCTGTGCAATACGCCATTGCGCCGGATCGGCCAAGCGCTGAGCCTGACTTTGCCAGGCTTCCTGATGACGATTCTCCGGTTCCAGATTAAATAGCAACAAGAGGCTTTCCAATGCACCATTAAATAATTTGTACTGCTTGTGACTACGCCACGCAATATGTCGCCCCAGTTCGGCATTCCCGGTTAGCACCGCTGCTTTCCACCCCATCAGATCCCGGTCAAACACTGCCCCTAAATTGGCATAGAGCGCTCGTAATCCGCGCTGCTCGCCTAAGCGCTCACCATAGGGAGGGTTAGAAATGACCAAGCCAGGCTGCCACTTCTCGCTCGGAACAAAATCTTCGAGAGCGCGTTTTTCAACGTGAATGTACTTTTCGAGCCCGGCGGCCTCAATATTCTGCCAGGCCTTTTTTACCACAGGGGCATGCTCATCAAACCCGACACAACGCACTGTCTGAGTCGTTTGCGCTGATTCGTACCGCGACTCCGCCTCAGTGACTAACTGCTGCCAAACGCCTTCGTCGTGCAACTTCCAACCCTTAAAGCCCCAATATTCGCGAAGCAATCCGGGCGCTTTATCCAGAGCAATCATCGCGCCTTCGATTAATAGTGTGGCAGACCCACACATTGGGTCCAGCAAGGTTGACTCATTCGTATTGCCTGTGCGCCAGCCGGCCAGCCACAGCATCCCCGCCGCCAGGTTTTCCTTGAGCGGCGCCTTACCCGCAAGCTGACGGTAGCCTCGGCGATGCAAACTATCACCACTCAAATCCAGACCAAAAACGGCCTGCCCTCGGCGCAGCCTCACCGCTATGCGCAAGTCAGGCGTGTCACGACTGACCGATGGGCGCTCTCCAGTGGCTTCACGAAACTGATCAACAATCGCATCTTTTACTTTTAATGCCCCAAAAGTCGAATTATTCAACCACGATGCAGCTCCATGAAAATCAACAGCGAAGCTGGATGCCAGTTTGAGGTGTACAGCCCAATCGATGCTCTTTGCAGTCGCATATAGCTCATCGGCGCTACCCGCCGGCCCGCTATCTATATCCACAACGAGTCGATTTGCGATACGCGACCAAAGCAAGGCGCGGTATACGTCAGCGATACTTGCAGATATTTCAACACCCGCAGGGACCGCCTTGGTTTTCTTTATGCCTAAAGTCTGCAGCTCCTGCTCCAATGCATATTGCAAGCCTTTTGGGGCACTGACAAAGGCGTGATAGAGGGTTGGCGTAGACATGAAAGCTCCGGGAACAATAAGAAATATTCAACATTTCGGGGTGCAAGATTACGGCTCGCGATTCGAACACGTTAACCACGACAAAACAAGGATTTATAGCGTGATATGACCGTCTCGTATAAAAACGATACAAATTAGATAAATAAATTCGTGTACTTTTGCCGCCATCTTCGCTTAACTGAGAGTCCGGCGCGATAAAAAAACGCCCCACTTGAAGACCATTTTGGCTTTCAGGGCGATGTGTCGGTATCTACATACTTCCCCCAACAGGGGCCACCACCGATCAGAGGAGTCTGCAAGTTAGCCGCCCTTGCCGGGCGTACCACCTATCATCAAGTTAATATGTAATGATCGTGAGGTTCGACAAGAATGAGAAGACAAAAAAGAGATAGTGATCAACGTGCTTACGTTAAAGGTTACGAAGCAGGTGTAACAGGAAAATCCAAATCACTTTGTCCCAACTCGAAAGAATCAATACAGCAGAACTGGCTCAGCGGCTGGCGCGCCGGCCGTGAAGATAACTGGAGTGGATTTACCGGCGTCTCCGGCATCCACCGTCATCCCGGCATTCAAGCCTGACAACACGTTTCACCGAGAGTCCACTCAACTCTCCTACGGCCCGCGATTGCGGGCCTTTTCATTTTAAACACCGAAATAAGTTATCCCGCCTGCATTGCTCGAATCGCTCTAACGGAGTCGCCTATCAAAGCGGGCCCTCGGTAAATAAAACCCGT
>JBFHVM010000264.1:0-4165 GCA_041589495.1 Oleiphilaceae bacterium
CCTGTTTTACGTCGTTTATTATTTTTACCGCGTCGTGAGCCGAACTCTTTGGCGTCGGCCTTACGTTTCAATTTGGCTTTTTCGCGCACGCCTAATCGATGGCTGGGCGCGGCAAAGGGGTTTTCGCTGGACTTAAATTCAAATCGAATAGGCGTAGCCTTGATCTTCAGCACCTTGCGAAAGGTGTTTTCAAGATAGCGCTTATAGCTATCGGGAAGGTCATCGGTTTTAGAGCCATGAACGATTATCAGTGGTGGATTAGAGCCCCCCTGATGCGCCATACGTAATTTGATACGGCGGCCACGCACCACAGGCGGCTGATGATCCGCCACACAGTCGGCCAACAGCTCGGTAAGGCGCTTGGTAGGCCATTTACTGAAGGCAGATCGATAGCCCTGATCAATAGATTTGTACAAATCCCCAACACCACTGCCATGCTTGGCCGAGATAAAGTGAATGGGCGCATAATCCAAAAATACCAGTCTGCGTTCTAACTCCTGCTTTACACTGCGTTTTTGGTCGTGGTCCATACCATCCCACTTGTTAACAGCGAGCACCATCGCCCGTCCAGCATCCATAGCAAAACCAATCATATGCAAGTCTTGCTCTACAATGCCTTCACGCGCATCGATAACCACAACCACGACATTGGCGTCTTCGATGGCCTGCAGGGTTTTAATAATGGAGAATTTTTCAACGGCTTCTTTAACGTTTTTTCGACGACGCACCCCGGCAGTATCAATCAGGGTATAGGGTTTTTCGCGGCGTTCATAGGGAATATATACACTGTCGCGGGTAGTGCCAGGCTGGTCATAAACTACCACGCGTTCTTCGCCCAACAAACGATTAACCAGCGTGGATTTTCCTACATTAGGGCGCCCAATGATGGCTATCTTACAGCCATCAGGCGCTTCCTCTTTACCTGCTTCGTCTACGGGAAACTCAGCCAGCGCTTCGTCAATCAAGGCGCGAACGCCCCGATTGTGTGCGGCGGCGATCATGCAAAGCGGTGCCATACCCAAAGCATAAAAATCAGCCGTCACTACGTCGGTGTTCTGACCATCGACCTTATTCACTACGAGCCAGGCGGGCTTGTTGCTGGCGCGAACCTGCTTGGCGATACTTTCATCGACCGGAGTGAGGCCATCGCGGGCGTCCACGACAAAAAAGATGAGATCAGCCTCCTGCATCGCAAGAAAGGATTGTGACGCCATTTCTGCGTCAATCCCCTCTTCGCCGCCTGTCAGCCCGCCCGTATCAATCACAATATAGCGCCGATCCAGAGATTCGCCCTCACCGTATTTGCGGTCACGCGTGAGCCCCGGGTAATCAGCAACGATAGCATCCCTGGAGCGAGTCAAGCGGTTAAACAGCGTTGACTTACCCACATTGGGGCGACCAACCAAAGCGATAACAGGTACCATATTAAAAATCTTCTTTTCGTCTGTGGCTGGCATTCCTTGCGCTGACTGCTGCTGGGCCTTCCTGACCCAGAGTATAGGCGATAAGATCACCAGAACGGCTCAATAGAAAGAAGCGCGGACCAGCTGCGATGATATTCTCCATAATGCCATCACGATCTGGCTGCGCGCGCCCTATCAGAGAGCCATCGTTCGTTTTCAAGGCGTGCACATAGCCTTCAAAATCTGCAATGAGCACATAATCCAATACGATCACCGGTTTGGAAAGGCGACGGTACATGAGCTCCTCATTACGCCAGAGTTCGGCACCACTTTCGGCTGAAAATGCGGCAACCGCACCATCGGCAAGACTCGCATAGAGCGTTTCGTTTGCGTAGGCCATAGACTTAAATGAAGACGCAGGTTTGCGCCACAGTTCACGTCCCGTACGGGCATCTATCGCTAACAAGTCACCCTGATAGGCAAGCGCGTAAACGACACCTTCAGCAAGAACCGGATCGCCATCCACATCAACCAATCGCTCAAGCTCTGTGCGCCCCTGTGCAATACCTACGGAAACACGCCAGCGAATACGACCATCGCCTAATGAAAAAGCCTTTAGCTCGCCATTGGCAAAGGCGGCGATAACCAAATCTTCAAAAACCTGTGGTTGCGCTGTCCCTCTGAGGCTTAAGATGGGGTCAGCGCTGTCGTTCTGCCAAAGCTTTTGACCTTCTGCTGCATCAAACGCAATCACTTTACCATCAATGGTTTGAACCAGTACGCGTCCTCGCACCGCCAATGGAGCGGCGATGGCCTCACTGCTTAAAGATCTGCGCCAGACTTCGTTTCCATTATTGCGATCCAGGGCAACCAAATCACCCTGAAAGGTGGTGTAGTAAACCTGATCTTTATCCAGCCCTAGCCCACCACTGACCGACTCTTCAAGCTCACGCTCCCAATCACGGCCACCGGATTTTGCATCAACGATAGTAAGCAGGCCTTCGCTATCGATGACATAAAACTTGCCATTATTGAGCACTGGGCGTAACTCCAGCGCCAATTCTTCATCGCCATTTCCTGCACCGGTTTTCCATTCGCGCTCAATCGAAACGGCATAAGAAAGTGGCACAAGTTCTTTGGGCTGATTCACTTTTTCACTACTACAAGCAAAAAGCGCGGTAAAGACCGCGCCTAGTGCAACTCGCTTACACGAGCGAATACCACTGATTAAAGTCATACAGAAAACCGTGACTAAAGTGTTTCGGGGTTTACACCCAAATCAGAAAGTTTGATTGCCAACAATGGTTGAGACTGCGGGTTTTCCTTTACTATCGCAAAAGCCTCTGTGTAGGCTTGGATAGCACCCTGATTATCATCCATACGCTGCAGGATGTCGCCCTTCAGCTCCAGATAGCCTGCCTCAAATGCCTTGTCACTGGCATTCAGCAAGGCAAGCGCCTCTTCATGCTGTTCTTGGGCAGAGAGCACTCGCGCTAAGCGGGCTTTGGCTATGTGTTGCAGACGTGCATCTTCTGTTACGTCGAGCACCCATTTTAATTCTGTGACGGCCAAATCCAACTGACCGTTTTCAACGGCTTCTTTCGCGAGGAACAGAGCACCATACAGCGCATATTCACTATCGTCGAACTTTTCTTTCAGCTCACCGGCAATAAACGCAAGCGATGATGCTTCGTCTGTATCTTCAAATGAATTGGACGTCGCTGTTGTTATAAGCTGTTGATACATAACAGAAGCTTCAGCCTTTTCGTTTTCTACACTGTTTTGCCAGGCTTTCCAGCCAAAAACAATTGCCAGCGCAGCACCAACGCCAATCAGCAGGGAATTACCGTTTTCTTCCCACCATCTTTTGAGTGCTGCAATTTGTTCATCTTCGCTGCGATACTCGTCTACCATTGCTACGCTAAACCCCTTCGTTTATTAGTTCTTTTAATAATGACACCAAATTCTGTTGGGAAACCACTTGCTGCTCCCCTCCCTCTTGTAAATTCTTGACTGCAATATTACCGGAAGTGACTTCATTTTCGCCAAGAATTAGCGCAATACGTGCGCCAGATCTATCGGCTTTTTTCATTTGACTCTTGAAACTACCACCACCATTGTGCTGCAAAATACGCAGCGAAGTCTGATCGCGCAGTTCCTCAGCCACCTTAAAAGCACATTCCTGTGTACCTTGACCTGCTGCAACAATGTAGATGTCTACCTGTTCACGACAGGACTCCGGAACCGCACCCATGGCTTCTAACATCAGTACCAGACGCTCCATACCCATGGCAAAACCGACTGCAGGCGTCCCTTTACCACCCAGCTGTGCAACGAGCCCATCGTATCGACCACCTGCACACACCGTCCCTTGCGCGCCCAAAGCATCCGTCACCCATTCGAACACCGCATTGGAGTAATAGTCCAACCCCCTCACCAGGCTCTGGTTATGCTCGTAAGCAATGCCAGCATTATCGAGAAACGACAACAAGCCCTGAAAATGTTCGCGGGATTCTTTACCGAGAAAATCCCAAAGTTTGGGCGCATCTACAAGTACCTGCTGCGTTTGTACGCTCTTGCTGTCGAGTATGCGAAGCGGGTTGCTCTCGAGCCTGCGGAGACTGTCTTCATCTAACTTACCCTTGTAATGGGAGAGATAGTCTACCAACGCTTTTTTATAGGCTTGGCGCTCTTCCGTCTGGCCAAGGGTATTGATCTGCAATGTAAGCGACTGCTCGATGCCCAGCGCTTTCCATAGGCGC
>JBFHVM010000265.1:0-4163 GCA_041589495.1 Oleiphilaceae bacterium
ACCAGTACGCCAAGTGGTAGAAAAAGGGGCAAAAAAAGGAGCAGAGTAAATTTTCTCTGCCCCCTTTTTCTATTTACTGCTCTATTGCCTCACGCTTGCGCGCCTTGTAGCGGCGCACCAAGCCGTAAAACACGGGTGTGAGTAACAAGCCAAAAATAGTCACCCCGATCATACCGGCAAACACCGCGACACCCATGGCGTAGCGCATTTCAGCTCCCGCACCTTCGGAAGTAACTAAGGGTACCACACCCATAATAAAGGCCAGCGAGGTCATGAGTATGGGCCTCAGACGCAGGCGACTGGCTTCGACCACCGCCTTATAAAGCGGTAAGCCACGATCCTCTTTTTCCTTGGCAAACTCAACAATTAGAATCGCGTTTTTAGCGGCAAGCCCTACCAGTACGATAAAGCCTATCTGGGTGAAAATATTATTATCACCACCGGCGATGATCACGCCTGTCATGGCCGAGAGCAGCGTCATGGGCACGATCAGAATAATCGCCATGGGCAAGCCCCAGCTTTCGTATTGTGCTGCCAACACCAGAAATACCAGCAACACCACCAAAGGAAATATATACAAGGTGGTATCACCCGCCAGAATTTGCTGATAGGTCAGATCTGTCCACTCATAGGCCATGCCAATCGGCAGTGTTTGATCCAGAATGCGCGTAATTGCCGCCTCGGCCTGGCCACTGCTGTAGCCTGGTCCAGGTGCTGAATTGATATCGGCAGCAGGATAATTATTATAGCGCGTGACCGTATCGGGCCCTGAGGTATGCGAGACCTCAACAAACGCCGCTAGTGGCACCATCTCTCCGTTACGGTTACGTACCTTGAGTCGCGCAATCTGACTCTCGTCGGCTCGAAATTCCGCATCGGCCTGCAGGTTCACCTGATACGTGCGACCAAACAGGTTCACATCATTGACATACACCGACCCCATGTAGGCTTGCAGAGTCTGGAAGATGTCACTGATCGCCACGCCATGAATTTTGGCTTTTTCACGATCTACATCCACGCTGATTTGCGGCACATTAGCCTTATAGAACGAGAAGGTCGCCATGGGATTGAGTTCTGGCGTCATATACGCCTGCCCCAGTACTTTCTGCGTTTCTTCATACAAACGATCGTAGCCCAGATTGGCGCGATCCTCGATTTGCAGTTTAAAGCCACCCGTGGTGCCTAGCCCCAATACGGGAGGTGGCGCTACAACTGCCACAAAACCCTCATCGATCACACCAAACTTCATATTGAGCTGACCCGCAATGGCTTCGGCAGACAGATCAGGCGTGCGACGTTCATCAAAGGGTTTCAGCGTCACAAACACCACCCCGGAATTGGATGCCACGGTAAATCCGTTAATCGACAGCCCAGGGAAGGCAACCGAAGACTCAACCCCTGGATGCTCCAAGGCAATCGCCGACATGCGCTGAATCACCGCATCGGTACGCTCAATACTCGCCGCATCGGGCAAGCTGGCAAAGGCTACGAGGTACATTTTATCCTGCTGGGGAACAAAACCGGTTGGCGTAGTTTGAAACTGGTTGTAAGTGAGCACCATCAATCCGGCATACAGCACCAGCACAATGGCCGTACCCCGCAGAATGCGGCGTAGCACTGCAGTGTAGGTACGCGTCAAACCGTCAAAAAAGATGTTAAAGGGCTTGAAGATGAGGCGTCCCAGCAGTTTGTCGAGCAGACGCGAGAACCAGTCTTTTTTCGCATCGTGCGGCTTGAGCAATACGGCAGCCAGTGCCGGACTCAGCGTCAGGGAGTTGAAGGTCGAGATGATCGTAGAGATCGCTATGGTTAAGGCAAACTGTTTATAGAACTGCCCCGACAATCCCGAGATGAATGCAGTCGGAATAAACACGGCACTCAGCACCAAAGACGTAGCGATGATTGGACCGGTCACCTCGCGCATGGCCTGTTGCGTGGCCTCCATGGAGGTCTTACCCAGCGCAATATTACGTTCCACGTTTTCAACAACCACGATGGCATCATCCACCACGATACCAATCGCCAATACCAGACCGAACAGCGACAACGCATTCAGCGAGAAGCCAAACAAATGCATCACCGCGAAGGTACCCACCAGCGACACGGGTACTGCCACTAAAGGAATAATCGAGGCACGCCAGGTTTGCAGAAACAGCACCACCACGACTACAACCAACAATATGGCTTCGAGCAGTGTGGCGACCACAGCTTCGATAGAACCACGTACAAAGATGGTGGGGTCGTAGACAATGTCGAAATCGATACCTTCAGGGAAGGTTTCTTTCAGCTCGGCCATCCGCTGACGCACATCGTCAGATAGCTGAATCGCATTCGAGCCCGGGCTCTGGAAAATCGCCACTGCCGCTGCCGGTTTATTATTCAACAAGGAGCGCAAGGCATAGGAGTTGGAGCCCAGCTCAACGCGCGCGACGTCTTTAAGTCGGGTAATCGCACCGTCCTCACTCACGCGGACGATGACATTCTCAAACTCCTCGATGTTTTCGAGTCGTCCTTTCACTTTAATGAGCAACTGGAAAGGAGAACTGTCGGCCCCGGGAGGCGCACCGATGGTACCGGCGGCCGCCTGACGGTTTTGTTCGCGAATGGCTGCGATAATGTCACTGGTGGTCAGGTTGAGGCTGGCCACCTTGTCGGGATTCAACCAAATACGCACAGCATAGTCACCGGCACCAAACACCCGCACCGTACCGGCCCCTTCAATGCGCGCCAATTCATCTTTTACCTTGAGGTTGGCAAAGTTCGACAAATACAACATGTCATAACGGCTATCGGGTGACAGCACGTGCACGACCATGGTGAGGTTGGGCGAGGATTTCTCGGTGGTTACCCCCAGACGCTGCACATCTTCAGGGAGCCTTGGCAAGGCCCTGGCCACGCGATTTTGCACCTGTACCTGAGCATCATCAATATTGGTTCCCAGAGCAAAAGTGACCGTGATGGCGAGGCTACCATCGGCCGTAGATTGCGACGACAGATACAGCATATTCTCAACGCCATTAATCGCCTGCTCCAAAGGAGCCGCCACCGTCTCGGCGATGACGACCGGGTTAGCGCCCGGATAACTCGCATTCACCACCACGGTCGGTGGAACCACCTCGGGGTATTCGGTGATCGGCAATTGAAACAGAGCAATGGCACCGGCCAGAAAAATCAGCGCAGAGAGAACGCCTGCAAAAATCGGGCGCCGGATAAAGTATTGCGAAATCATGACCGTTCTCCTATTGCTCGTATGCCAGCTCGGTCATATTGGGTGTCACAGGCGTGCCCGGCCGTGCCCGTTGCAGGCCAGACACAATAATGGTTTCACCTTCTTCTAAACCGGTTTTTACGATGCGCCAATCGCCGCGGCGGGGCCCAAGCTCAACGGCCCGGTAAGCCACCATGTTATCGTCGCCCACCACCAGCACATATTTGCTGCTCAAGTCGGTTGCGATGGCTTTTTCAGGCACCAATACTGCACGACGCGCTTCACCGAATTGCAGTTTGATGCGGGCAAACAGACCGGGGGTGAGTTCGGCCTGGGCATTGTCAAACACGGCACGCATGCGAATCGTCCCCGTTGCGCTATCCACCTGGTTGTCGACAAAGTCTACCTGCCCGCTATACGGAAAGCCCTGCTGGTTCACCAAGCCCATTTGCACTCGCAAACCCTGCATATTGCCGGTGAGGCCCAGTGCTCTAAGCTTGAGGTAGGTGGGTTCGTCGACATCGAAATAGGCATGTATCTGATCGGTGGCGACCAGAGTAGTCAACACAGTTTGACCGGCAACCACGGAGCTGCCCACTTTTACCCGGGCGTTGGATACCTGTCCGTCAAACTCGGCTTTAACCTGAGTAATCGCCAGGAGCACCTGGGCGCGACGCAGATCGGCACGCGCACTTTCTGCTGCCGCACGTGCCTGCTTTAATTGGGTACGTCGATTATCGAGTTGCTCCTGCGACAGCGCATTGGTGGCACGGAGGCTTTCGGCACGCTTCTGGTCGCGGTCTGCAAGCTCGATTTGCGCCTCGGCACGCAGCACCTCAGCCTTAAGCTGTTCTACCTCGGCGGCAATGGTGCGGTAATCAATTTGAAACAGCAGGTCACCTTTATTGACGGACTGACCATCTTCAAAACCCACTTCAACCACGTAACCCGAGGT
>JBFHVM010000266.1:0-4151 GCA_041589495.1 Oleiphilaceae bacterium
AACAGGGAGTGTCCACGACACTCCCGTTACTCGAGTTACTTCAGAAGGCCGAGTTGCTTCATAAAGTCGATTTGGCTATCGAGAATCTTATTGGCAAGTGGATTATCTTTTGCCGCACTGCGCCAGATCCCAACCACAGACTCGCGCGTACTGTTTACCTCTTCATCTGGAAGCGAAATGACTTCAACTCCCTTTTTCTTGAATTCAGCGAGTGCATATCCGTCAGTGACCAAAAGGTGCTGTCTCAAAGCCGTTGACGTTTCGCGTGCAGCAACGCTTAACGCTGACTTGAATTCAGGAGGTAGGGCATCGTACGCGCGCTTGTTGGCGACGTAACTGGTAGCCGTTGTCGGTTGGTGAGGGCCGGGCATGACGATGTACTTTGCGACTTCGTCAAGACCCGCTTCTAGATTGGCATTAAGATCGCCACGATCGGCGAAATCGATAACGCCCTTATCAAGAGCGGAGTAAACCTCTGACGTAGGCAGCGGTGTAACTGAAACGCCCAAAGAGCCCATTACTGTAGAGGCTAGCCCCACAAAACGCCCTTTTTTATTGCTGAGATCACTGATGGATTTGATGGGAAACTTAGAGTGAATAGGTTCAGGGCCATAGACCGTCGGTGCGATGTAAAACAGGCCGGCCGGCGCATAGGCTTCACGTGCCATATCGATACCGCCTAGTTCATAGAACCAGGCTTCGTATTGATCAGGGTTGGTAAATCCAAAAGGAATGGTGCTTGTGAAGGCCAGCGCGGGAATCTTTCCAGCCTCATAGCCATCGAATGTCTTCATCAATTGGAAAGCACCGCCCCTAACCGCATCAAAGGCTTGATTTGGTGCTATCAATTGACCTGCGGAATAAAGCTCGATTTTAAAATTTCCGCCAGTGAGATCAGCAACTCGCTGGACGAATTTTTCCTCGAATGCTTGGGGGGTCGTTCCCCCATCCCAAAGAGATTGCATTTTCCAACTTACTGACTCCTGCGCATTAGTCGGTACGCTGGTAAGCGTCGCAGTCATCAGCACCGCGCTTGAAATCAGTTTGATCGCATCTCTGCGGCATGCTGCCTTCATGGGGTTCACCTTTTTACTTGTTGTTTTCATTTTTTAGCGCCACGCATACGTAGGGCTGCGTTCGAAATACTCAGTGAATCTGTTCGCTGAGATTGATGCAATCATTGACGATGTGGTGGTACAGTTCAAGGGACAGTTTCAGGGATAGTCATGGGTACTGTCCCAGTTATTTTGGGGGACAGTTGGCGTGGTCGGTATTAACGGCGTCTGCCATGCTTAGTGTGAACCGGTAGGGGGCTCAGATGAGTCGCATTGATGAAGTGGTCAGTAAGATTGAAGCGGCGATTGGTAAAGGCGTGTTTAAGTCCGGCCAAAAGTTGCTTTCCGTCCGCGTTGCGGCTGTAGAGTACAACCTCTCGAAGAACTCAATGGCTGAGGTTTATGATCGGCTCGCGGCGAAAGGATTGGTGTATTCGCGGCCGGGGTCAGGTTACTACGTATCGACTAAAAGTGAGGTTGTGCATCGGACGCCGTCGTCACATGTCATGGAGGCTGTTGACTCCATTTCACTGCTTAGAGAGCAGCTCGAGCGCCACTACACCGTCCGAGTTGGCGATGGACGGCCGCCGGAAAAGTGGATGCAGAGGTTAGACATTGGTCGTGAGATCGCCCAACTTAAAACGAGTTTCTCCAAGGATGTTGGGTACGGCTACAGTAATCCATGGGGGTTCCTCCCGTTGCGTGAACGCATTGCATTGATGCTGGACGAGCGTTCGATCCAGGTTGATCCTGCACATGTGCTTCTGACCCAAGGAGCGAACCACGCTTTGGATTTAGTTAGTCGTCAGCTTTTAGAACCAGGTGACGTTGCTCTCGTCGATACGCCGGGATATTACCCGCTTTTTGGCAAGTTAAAACTGATGAAGGTCAAAGTGATCGGCGTGAAGCGAAACGCAGATGGCCCCGATGTAGACGATTTGATCGAGAAATGTAAGATACACAGGCCTAAGGTATTTTTTACACAATCGCTTGCACATAATCCAACTGGTACATCTATCTCGTTGCCTGTAGCGCACAAATTATTACAAGTTGCCGAGGAGTTCGGGCTTTATGTCGTTGAAGATGATCCATTTGCCGACATTTTGCCTCTTTCCAGCGCTCGGCTTGCAACACTCGATCAGCTGAATCGGGTGATTTATATAGGAACCTTTTCCAAAGTGCTTTCGGCCAGCGTTAGGGTTGGCTACGTTGTCGCAGAACAAAAGCTAATGGAAACACTATGCAATATAAAAATGGTCACGGTTGTTAGTACGTCTGATATTTTGGAGCGGCTGGTATATAACATAATTGCTCGAGGTAAGTACTTGAAGTATTTGCGTTACTTAAAAAATATGATAGGTGAGGAAGGGGCGGTGGCTATTGAAATGCTGGCGGACTCAGGCATGCGATTTCCTTATGGATTCGGTGGTGGATATTATGTCTGGGGCGAGGTTTCCGCTCCGTTAAATGAGTTCGAATTAGTCAAGCGTGCGGCGAGAGAGGGGATTTTTCTGGCGCCTGGCTCACTTTTTAGGCCTCAGCCTGTTGATTCGCAACCAGCTTTCCGAGTCAATATCGCGTACGCAAGTGATGAAACGTTTCTTAATTTTATACGTAACTGCGTATGAATTTTATTTTGTTTTGGTAAATTGTTTAAAGGGTTTTTTAGTATCTTTGTTTGACGTGCGAATAAGAGTGCGTTGTAAAATTTAGGGCGCTTTATTGATCAGTTTTTATTATCTCGACGAAATGGTTGTTCTAGGGTGGCGATCTAGGTTTGATTTTGATTGATGTCATGACTGGTGATGAATCCTATTTTCACTTCGTATCGGATGTTTGATTTGATTTAAAGTCGGGCATCACCTCTGCAGCTGCGCGCATGGCTTCTTGTGCGGCTGGTGCGCCACAATATACAGCAGAGTGTAGAATTACCTCCTGAATTTCCTCAGGGCTGCAACCATTATTTAATGCTCCGCGTATATGTCCTTTAAGTTCATTTGGCATTTTTAATGCCGCGAGCATTGCTACGGTAACCAAAGAGCGGGTTGATCTGGATAGGCCTTCTCGTTGCCAAGTCGAGCCCCATGCATGCTCGTTGATCCAGTCCTGCAGGGGGGATGTGAGCGGTGTAGTAGTTTCTTGAGCGCGTCGGACGAAGTTGGCTCCCATTACTTCGGTTCGGACACGCAGTCCGTTGTCGTAGTCTGATTTAGCCATTTTTTTCCTCGAATTTATGGATTTAGCATACGATATGCGCGTAGGTCATTGTAGAGGCATGACGTCGTCTCCTCGTAACCGTTTACTACCTTCATCGAAGGTGGCCACCGTTGATCTCCTGCTTGTTATGGTGTGCTGTGGCCTCGACGATTGCTGTTCGTTTGACGGCTAGTTTGCAGGAGTTTTACGCATTTAAGAAGTTTGTTTTTGCTGTGTATTTATTTGGAAAATTAATTAAAGGTAAACCGGGAGCGTGGCGTTCTGACTGTTTGGCGTGCACCTCAACCAAATGCGGCCGCATGATCCTCGCTATAGCGGCGCAGTGAGCGCCTCATCGCGTAGCGCTACGTAGGTCAGGGTCTTGCCACTGCGCTCGCTCAGCAGGGCGGTAGCGCAGCGCGTGCCTCAACCGTGCCAGCAGCGGTACCAGCCATCCTGCCGGCTGATGCGCAGCTCGGCGTGGTACAGGGCCGACAGGCGCGCATCGGTCAAAACCTCCGCCTTGGGCCCATCCGCCACCACTCGGCCTCCTTGAATCAGTACCACCCGCTCGATCTCGGGAATGATCTCATCCACGTGGTGGGTGGCGATCACCATGGAGCGCCCCGCCGCACAGAAGCCACGCAACAGATTCAGCATCGCCAGGCTGGCGCCCATATCCAGTCCGTTGGACGGTTCATCCAGGATCAGCGCCCGTGGCTGATGCACCAGGGCGCGGGCCAGCAGCAGGCGTCGCTTCTGGCCGGTGGAGAGGCGCTGGAACATGCGGCCCTCATACTCGGCCATCTCCAGCTGCGCCATCAGTTGCCGTGCCTGGGTGAGCTGCTCGGCGTTGGGTTGCAGGTGGCCGTGGCTGCCCACGGCGCCGAAGAAGCCGGA
>JBFHVM010000267.1:0-4141 GCA_041589495.1 Oleiphilaceae bacterium
CGAGCCCTTCCACTTTGCGCCATTCAGCGTCGCGTTGTTTGATGCTATCAAGTGTCATGCCTTTGGCATTCTGTGCCTTCACCGCTTCGATGAGCGTCGCGTTTGCGCCCCAGGATTGGAGCGTAGGAATAATATCGTTAATCTCTGGGGGTAGCTCTTCGGCATGCACCATCGAGGTGAAAATAATGGAGAAAAGAAAAACAACCAGCGTGCGAATCATCATAGTCGGGCCCTCACCTGTTCTTTTTATAGCCAACGTTGCAGCCACTAAAAACAGTGTAGACGAGGCCCGAACTTACGCCACTAGACTACTTGGTCAGGAATTAAGCCACTGCATGTAGGCTTCGACGCCCTCAGCCACTGTTTTAAATGGTTTATCGTAGCCTACGGCGCGCAGCGCACCCATGTCGGCCTGAGTGAAGCTCTGGTAACGGCCCTTTAGATGATCAGGGAAAGGAATATACTCCACCTGCCCTTTGCCATGGTACCTAATCACCGCATCAGCCACCGCCTGAAAAGGCTCGGCTTCACCCGTGCCCAGGTTATAAATACCCGAAGCCACCTGCTCGCGCCAGCACCACAGGTTCACGTCGCACACATCGCCTACGTAGATAAAATCCCGCATCTGTCCGCCATCGCCATAACCATCACAGCCGGCGAATAACTTGGGGTTTTCACCCTTAAGCACCTGTTCATTCAGGTGATACGCCACACTAGCCATACTACCCTTATGCTGTTCGCGCGGGCCATACACATTGAAATAACGAAAACCCACTACCTGGGCTTCAAGATCGGGCAACATGCGGCGCACATATTGGTCGAACTGAAATTTGGAGTAGCCATATACATTCAGGGGCTTCTCATGCTCACGACCTTCTTTGAACACTGGGCCAGAACCATATACCGAAGCAGACGATGCATACAAAAAGGGAATCGCCTTCTCCTGGCAGTAATGCAGCAAATCTTTGGAGTATTGATAGTTGTTCTGCATCATGAACTTGCCGTCCCACTCCGTGGTAGAAGAGCACGCACCTTCATGAAACACTGCGTCGATGCGGCCAAAACCTTCACCGCCCCATACGCGCTCCAGAAATTCATCCTTATCGAGGTAATCCGCAATATCGCAGTCGGCGATGTTGACAAACTTGGTGCCGTCTTTCAGATCATCTACCACCAGAATGTCGCGTTCGCCCTGTTCGTTGAGCTGTTTGACCAGATTGCTGCCAATAAAGCCCGCGCCACCGGTAACGATTATCATGTGCTGTCCTCAAATGAATGCCAGTATTGTGTGCGCGACATTATAGGTTATTTGACTCCGGCAAGCACTGATCGGAACATAGGCCCTACGCGTAATACCCGAGAACCGTTTGGAGAATGTCTATGAATCACCCCGCTTTACCCACCGCCCAGAATCTGGGCTATGCAGGGCTACTCCCCTTTGTTGTACCTGCGTTTTTAGTATGGGTGATGCCGGAGTCGTTCGCGCATCAGGCCAGCGAAGTGTTTCGCGCCTATGCGGCCATCATTCTGTCGTTTTTGTCAGGCCTGTTGTGGTACGCTGCGCTGCATCCCGATGAAGAAAGCGAGTTTGCCAAACAGCAACTCTGGCACGGCATCGTGTTCAGTCTCATTGCTTTCGCCGCACTATTTACTCCCTTGCTGTATGCACTCCCCGCCCTGCTGTTCAGCTTTTGGCTACTGCGCAAAGCCGAAGTCCGCCTGGCGGATAAGCGCTATCCTCTCTGGTTCATCGAATTACGCGACTGGCTCACCCGCATCGTATTGGCCAGCCATATTTCGGTGTGGGTCTTCGTGATGCAAAGCTGAGAGTACTGCTCATGAAGGTACGTTTTTCCGAACTGGCGCGCTATCGCCACATCGAAAAGGTAATTATTCACTCGCTGGATCAGGCGCTGTACTGCATCGCCATTGAACATGATGGTGAGCAGCGACACCTGGTAGACGACGATGGTTCGCTGTTTAAGCGGCATAACCTGATGCTGATCAGGGAGCTGCTAGAGCCCCTGCACATCGGCGAGCTCGTGCTGCGCCAGCAAAGCGCTTATGATGAAATGGTCGGCCAACCCCTGCGCCAAGGCGACAACACGCTGGAAGTCAGACTGGCAAAGACCTTTATCCCTTACCACGCACACTGAACTGAGCTAGATATGAATCAATCGAACCACCGTGTTCTTGCGCTCTTACAACACTTGATAGAACAGAACGCCGTGCAACAAGTGCTCTATTTAGGAAATGATGCACCACCTCTAGCTGAACATGCCCAGTGCACCCTGCAGAGCGTTAGCCTATGCTCGCCCCCCAGCGAAGCCGCTACTCTCGAACAAATCGCCGGCTTCCCCCACAGCGACCTGGTGATCGCAGGCGACGCCATGCAGCAATTTGATCGAGAGCAAGGCCTACAGGTTCTGGCGGCCTTACGCAATCACTTGCAGGCGCGCATTTGCCTGCTCGCCCCGGAACCATCCCCCTGGCAATTCACCGACCTGATTGGCCTGGGCTTTAAACGACTTGCCCGCTGTGAACGCGATGCGCAGGTGGTCACGCTCTACAGTTACGCCATCAGCGATTATAATTTTACCCGCGAATGGAATAATTCCCGTTTTTGGGCCAACCCAGAGATGTTCGGCAAATATTGGTGGTAGCCACTTTGGCGGCAATCAGCCAATTCGGCTATAGTGACAAGAGACCTTCTTACTGGCGAGGCTGCCTGTGGCCGTATTCTTTGTGCATGATCCCGCGCGTGGCATCGTCACGCCTCTCGATAAACGCTACCATTTGCGAGACATACCACCCACTTCGGAACTGACCGAAACCAATGCCATTCACGACAAACTAAGCGAAGACTACCCAAACGCCAGCCACGAACCACTCGGGCGCAAGCATCGCGCGGCTAAACAGGCCTATGCCCAAACCTTAAGTCAGGCCCCGCTCAAACTAGGCAAGGTCCGCGATGTGATGAGCAGTCCGGTGATCACCATTGGCCGCGATCAAACACTGGCACAGGCCTGGGAATTAATGCAACGCCATGAGATTCGCCATCTGGCGGTTGTCGATAGGCAAAGCCAACTTTGCGGCATGCTCTCGGAGCAGGTGTTACTTCCCGACTTAATGGATCGCGTATTGGCAGCCGATGCGGCTAGTCCGCAAAACCCGCCGCTCAGCGAGTACTGCCGCCACCGCGTGCTCTCCACTAGCCCGCAGACCGAATTGACGGAACTGGCCGAAGCCATGCTGGAACAGGGCCTCGACGGCATGCCTGTCACCGACCAGGGCAAACTGGTGGGCATGGTAACCGATACCGATGTGCTCAAGGTGATCTTGAAATCATGCCCTCTCGATATGCAGGCCTAAGGACCGTTTCGTTGGACCCTCTTATTGGGTGAACCGCCACCGCGCGTTATCTCACTAACTTGGCGCCGGTTTTTTTCCATAAAGCGTGCCCTTGCTGCAAGACCTGCTCTACTTTGCCTTCGGCAACCAATTCACTCCGGATGGCCGCGAGCCTGCTCCGTAAGGTACCCTCACCAAAAACTTTTTCTCGATGCATGTAAACCTAATGCGTGTTCCCTCGTTTAAAGGATATCTGCTGCATCACCGAGGGCCCCGGTGATGCAGTAGCGATCACGTTCACTAAACCGCATTAAACGTCGCCGGCCAACTTATGCCTTCGCGACAAAAACAACGACCAGGAGCACACAATGAACAATCATCGCCCGCCCATCACTCCGGGGCTTAAGTATTTACTACACTGCGGCCTGTTAGTGGCCACACTTTTTGGGCTTGCCGCCTGTGGTAGCAGCAGTCTCGACACCGATACTCATGGCCAGCTCGAACTTGCCATTACCGATGCCGAGGAAGACTTTCTCAGCTACGAAATCGCCCTCACCGGCGTCACTCTAGAACGCCGTAACGGTGCTCGCGTCGATCTTCTGCCTCTCGAGACCAATATCGATTTTGTGCAATATCAGGATCTGTCGGAACTGTTTGCGGTCTTATCGGTGCCCGCCGGCCTCTATGAGCGCATCTTACTGCAGCTCGATTACACCGATGCCGATATCGTGGTACAAAACGAAGCCGGTGACAGTTTTGCCGCGACAGCTATCGATGCCGAAGGCAATGC
>JBFHVM010000268.1:0-4091 GCA_041589495.1 Oleiphilaceae bacterium
AACTCTCCCGCCACCATGAAAAACAGCAGAATACCCGCCGATACAAACGTGGCAAGCAAGGCAATATGCGCCTTGGCTTTAGCATCATATTGGCGGGTTACCGCAATAAATACCGGCACGGTGCCCACCGGATCGATCACGGCAAAAAACACAATAAAGGTGGTGAGAATGTCAATCATACAAGGGCTGCTCTCGCTACGTGGGCAAACACTAAACAATACAACAAACGGCGTGTAGTTGTCAGAGCAAAGCTGGCGAGGAGATTGCGCAAGCAACATCACCATGCTGAAGCCCTACCTGCCACACTGCAAACTAAAGTGCGCCTTCCCAGATCCTGGCCGCCCGACACGCATAGGAAACGCTTAGGATGCTGTAACCATGACTGGCGCGTCTCGCATCATTGGCTAGGGGCCTGCGCTAAGGGTTACTCACACGCCAGAATGATAAGATGCGTTCTCGCTGTTTACCTGCTCTGCCGTCGCCGCAATACCCTTAACGATTCGCTATCGATGCGAGAGAATGGTCGCAGAATAAAAACCGAAATCGAGCGCGCAAATCGATCAATGTTTTGTGACCATTATCACGTCGCCGCGTAGCACTTTCTGTAGACTTTTTTCCTCGGTTGTTGATGACAACCCCCCTCTTTTGCTGTCGGCCTCTTGGTCAGAAAGAATAACTATAAACTCAATCCTCTTGAGGCGCCCGCGCCTAATCAGTTAAAGGAATACACAATGATAAGAAAGGTTGATACCCCGTCGGCGATACCTATTCGCGTCAAGCGCTCACGCGCATTTGAAACGCCAATAATGCTGGGCGTTGCGCTGCTTGCCTGCCTCGGTTTAGCAACGCACACTCTCGCTTCCTCGAATCCCTCCATCACGACCTTTGCCGAAGGAGATGTTTGGGAAGGCCTCGCACAACAAACGTACCCAAAAAGAACTTTAACCCACCCGATGCAAGTTTCTGACGAAGGAGACGTCATATACACCAGCTCCGTTGACTCATCGTTCAGACTGCTCTCCCGCAATAATGAGACCATAACACTGTCCACAAACAGTGAAAGCCGAACTGTTCAAATCACCTCAGATGGCGAGACGATTTTAGCAGGTGGGCGCCTACATCATCGCGAAAACAACTATGCCCCCAGCGGCACGGGAGGGCGCCTGTTAAGCGCCGACGGTCGCGTCACCTCCAATGGCTCCTACGGCCCCGGAAGCAATGGCAACAACATCGCCAACTATCCTGGTTATACCGTTTATGATCGCTATACGACCCTGTTTGAAAATCCATGGCGGCATTCCGCTTGGGACGCCGTCATCAATAAAAAGCCCGGTGCCGATGTAGTAACGTTTAAGCGGGGTTTTTATGAAGAGGTCTACCTCGCCGACATCAGCGGAGATGGTCAACTTTTTTTGACCAGCTTTTCCCGCCCTTACGAAAATCCAGATTGGGAATTGGGTGAAAAAGCTTGGTACGAAAAATATGACATAACCCTATTGAGCCTAACCGGTGCATATCATTCATCCCCCTTTAACGTTGAATATGCGGCAGCCATGTCGATGGATGCCAGTAAAGTACTGGCCTTCAACCCCCATCCCAACTGCCCCATGATCAATCCGCTTGAATTTGTCGACTCCGCGCATAGCGGGCTGCCGCACGGGCAATGTGCCGTAATCTGGCATACCCGAACCAATCAGGTATTAGCCTTGGGCAACTTTCATCCGAATGCTCTCTCAGGAGACGGTACAATCGCGCTTGGCTATTCGTTCAGTGACGAAAACCACCCTATGCAGCCCGTTATCTGGACGGCCCAGGAAGGTTTGCAGAATTTTGTATCTTTCATGCAAGGCCGAGGCATCGACCTGAGCGAGTGGAGCGATATTTACCCGGTCGCTATCTCAAAGGATGGCAGCCAAATTGCCGGCCACGGGATTAATGCCAACGGTGTACGCGAAGGCTTTCGTATTAGCCTGCCTGCCAAAAAGTCTGAAAAATGGCAACGCTATGCGGCTAGCCAGCTCCCTGTAACCGAGCTTGGCAACTGGCAACAAACGACGATGAATCAGGATGGCTCGGGGCAAATCATTGCATCGGCACAAAAAGGTGCGGCACAAACCTTTACCTTTGAAGGCTCCCGCGTGCGGGTTTACGGGCTGAAAGGCTATGAACAGGGTTATGCCAACATTTTTATCGATAATGTGTTCTGGACCAGCATCGACACCTTTGATTGCGCTCTACCCTATACCGACCTGCTGTTCGAAAGCGATTATCTGGGCGACGGCAAGCACACGTTAACAATTGAAGTGCATGGCACCCATAACTTTGCCAGCCAGAATACAGTGGTTGCGATTGATTCGATCGAGGTGGAGCACTTTGCCCCCGAGTATTTCCCTCAGGTCGCTTCAGACAGTCTGATTCCTGCGAGCAAATGGCAAGAGTTTGATCTGGCCTTCGATCAAACCAATCAGTCACCTGCCTATGAAACCCGGGAAAGTTGTAATTACTGGTACTGCACAGAAATTCCGCCCAACTGGCGAGGTCGTCTCTATCTAGGTTCTGAAAAGACGCGTTCGCTCACCGAACTGATGGCCGCGAATGGCGACTTTTCCGCCGAAGTCTGGTACCGCTCGCATCCCTACAAAACCAACGATGATGAAACTCCGGTCGAATACGGTCCTGATGACTATCCGCCAGGTTTCGAGGATTATCCCGATACTGCATTGCTGTCGATCGAATCACTGGGCAAGCGTTTTGAACTGAAAATAACGCCAATCGTCGGCCCCAATTGGACCGGACGTGATCCGAATACACCCACGGCACGATCGGTCGACTATGGTCCGCGCTCCAAGCTGGACTGGTCTCACTTGGTGGTCAGCGGTAACTGGTACAGTGGCGTGTTTGAAGTGTACTACAATGGCCTCCTGCTCGGCAGCGGCTTCACCGAATCGGTACCCGACAGTGATGTGGATATCGTGCGCTGGGCTCGCCCGCTGGATGACAACGTTGACGATCTGCATGCCAACTTCAAAATGGCCAAAATCGCGGCCTACGACGACAGCCTGGATGAGGTGCAGGCCCGCACCCTGTTCGAATGGCCTACTCACTATGGTCTGAGCTTTGCTCCACGCCCCAGCCCCGAGTACACAGTTAATCTACCAGGCTGCAGTCAGGGTTGTGACCCTGGTCTTGATGTAGACGGGTTGCCCTATTTCAGAGGCATGGCAGGTAATGGCAATGTGGCAGTTCCGATGGGAGGCTTTTAAGATGAACACGTTTATAAACGCTATGTTAATTGGTTTAGGCGCGTCCATATCATTTTTTGCGCAGGCCGATACAACCTATATTCATTACGAGGGGGTGGTCACTAAAGCGAATAACTATTTCTCTGAAGCAAAACCCATGCCTCATCAGGTCGGCGACGCCATATCGGGCACCTTTGCCATCAATCATGCCTATGTGGATACCTATATACCCAGTAGCGACGGGCAATATAACACTCCTACTAATGGCGGTACGCTCATCTACTACCTGGACAACGAGGGGCTCGCCGACCAGCGCTTTATTACTGGATTTTTCGACGACAGCATCGCTCACCAAAGATCCAATGACATGCTACGACTGCAAGACGGTGAAACACAGGACAGTCTCAGCATACGCAATGGCTACCGCAATGGTGGACCAGAAATGATGCGCGCCAATGACGAGTCTTATATCGTTATGAGCTTTCACAATCCCGACTTTTTGGACGGCATTGGCCTGGCACAAAATGCCGACGTGGTGTTTGAAACCGACGGTGGTCGCGGCAGCGGCACGATACGTCAACGCACTGACTATGCGACTGAAATGCACCGTTACCATCGCGATATCGAACCTACTGGCACTGTTCAATTTGAACTTACGCGCGTGCGGATCGAAACTGTTGCGGGAGAAGAGCAAACGTTTTCAGAATATTGCCCGATCCCATAAGCCCTTCGGTCAAGTGGTCGTTCAATGCGACCGCTTGACCGATCGTTGAATGTAAGTGTGGTGAGTGTCCCCATAAGGGATTAATGCTCACATTGGTTGGGCCTTGAAAAGGCCGATAGGCAATA
>JBFHVM010000269.1:0-4084 GCA_041589495.1 Oleiphilaceae bacterium
CACCATGCCGCACTGGTGAATCGCTATATGGAAAATCCCGAACAGCACTATGAAATGGCGGCAGGTCGCGTTGTGCAGGGGCTGCACAAAGATGGGCATTTTGTCGAGGTTCAAATCAACTTGTCGGTGCACGAATACGAAGGCGAAAGGCATGCCTTTGCGACGGTTAGCGATTTTAATAGTTTTGGTTCTGAGTTGCTGCAATTCAGTGAATCATCTAACCGTTTAAAGCGCGCTATCGATGCTGCCAATGACGGTATATGGGAGTGGAATATTCCGCGTAACAAAGTCTGGTTCAGTCCGCGGATGACTAACATGATAGGGGGGAGTAGCAGTGACTCTCCTACCTTTGAGATGTGGCGGGGTCATATACATCCAGACGACTTTCCCATGGTAGAAAAGGCGCTCAACGAGCACCTCGAGAATGGCAAAAAGTACGACCTTACCTATCGTGGTCGGGCGGAAAGTGGCAGGTATGAATGGTTTCATACGCGCGGCGATAGTTTACAGGATAAAAACGGCAAGCCTTTTCTGATGTCCGGCACCTTAACCAATATCAATGAAATCAAATTACTCGAGGCACGTCTGGCGGATCAAACCCGTTTTCTGGATCAGGTGTTACAGCGCTCTCTAACGGGGCTCTATATCTTTGATCTGAAAACCATGAAAAACAACTTCATCAATGCCGAATATACCAACCTCACGGGCTATACGCTTGCTGAGTTGGAAGAGGTGCAAAAGAGTGGTTTGATTTCGTTGTTTCACCCAGAGGATGAGGTGCGCATCTACAAGCACTTTAATGATGTGATTAATGATGAGGTGAGAGATGGTGTGGGGATAGAGTACCGGTTTCGTCACAAGAATGGCTCATGGCGCTGGTTCTATTCGCGCGACTCGGTGTATTCCCACGACGAGAATGGAAGGCCTAGAGAAATGCTGGGAGCATTTTTTGATATCACCAATCTCAAAGAGCGTGAAGAAGAAATTCGCGAGCTGGCCAGCGAATATGCCGCCACCTTTGAACAGGCCGCCGTTGGTATCGCGCACATTACACCCGATGGACATATCTGTAAGGTGAATAGCAAGTTGTGCGAACTGCTGCGCTATGAGTCGGATGAGATCAGGGGGCTGGGGCTCGATAGTATCGCACACCTTAATGATTCGCGCAGTTCGCTCTTGGACTTACTGCAGTCCTTGGCGCCGGGACAGAGTATCGATGCCGAATGTCAGCTGGTCAGAAAGTCGGGCAAGTTTGTGTACGGTAATTTAACGGCATCACGTTTGGAAACCGACGTTCATAATCTGCGCTATGTCTGCGTCATCGAAGATATCAGTGTTCGTAAAGAAATCGAAGCGCAGCTGTCGGAATCCAATGCCTCTCTGGAACGCTTCGCTTACTCGGCATCGCATGATTTGCAGGAGCCTTTGCGTAAGATCGCAGCATTTTCCGGTGCGCTGGAGAGACGCCTCAAAGATAAACTTGAAGACGAAGAAGCGCTCTTTCAGTTGGAGCGTATTTGTGATGCTTCGCTCCGTATGAGCGAAATGATCGATAAGCTACTGCAATTGTCGCGTGCGGCCAGAGAGCCTCTGAAACTTGAGGAAGTGCAGCTTTCGTATGTGTTGGGGCTGGCCAGTGAAGATCTCTCTGCGAAACTGGCGGAGCAGGATGCAAAAGTGATTCTCGAGGCGGATGCCACGATATACGCCGACAGTAATGCTTTTTCTCAGGTGTTACGCAATTTAATTGCGAATAGTATTAACTATCGCCATCCGGAGCGCCCGCCGCAGATTAAGGTGCGTGGTGAGAGTCGCTTGCATGGCGTCAAGATTGTGGTGAGCGACAATGGGCAGGGCTTTGGAAATGCCGATGCCGAACAGATATTTGAACCCTTCAGGCGTTTGGTGGGTATGGCGGTGCCTGGTACCGGCATGGGGTTGACGATATGTCGACAAATTGTTCGCGCCCATGGTGGAGAAATAACAGCCAAACCCCTGCAGCGAGGCGCTAGCTTTATCATCGAGCTACCGCCAGCACCAGTGGCTTAGAAAGGCAGTAAAACTTATGGCGTACCGTATATATCTGGCCGAAGATGATCCTGATGATGTTTACCTCATCCAAATGGCATTCAATGAGGCGGGGCATGAGGTGGAATTAAGCTGTTTTAGTGATGGGCGTCATTTGATGCAGGCAATGACGCGGCCTGATGGTGCTGAGTTACCGAATCTTATTTTGCTTGATCTCAATCTGCCGGTGATGGATGGTAAAGCGACCTTGCGGTCGATCAAAGAACACGCACAGATTCAGTCGATACCTGTTGTGGTTTATACCACGTCAAAGTCTGAACGGGATATAGAGGAAGTGTATTCATTGGGGGCAAATTCTTACATGGTCAAGTCGCCAGATTATGGTGAGTTAGTAGATAAGGTAAAGTGTTTGTGTGACTACTGGTTTGCCACGGTTGAGTTGAAAGGGCGAGGCTGAATAACGCTATCCTTCATAGTGTTATTTTCAGGTTAAGGGCTAAATTGAGGTGTTTGGAGGATCAAATTTTGGAAGACGCAGTAGCTGGTGAACTTTTGCTTCGCCGTCTGTTGATTGTTGAGGATGACCCCGATGATGTTTATCTGATCAAGGAGTTGCTACGCAATGATGATCGTCAACGTTACGAATTTGTTCATTGCGATACCTTGAAGGGCACATTTGAGGCGCTTTCAGATCAGGATTTCGATTTGATATTGCTGGATTTGGGTTTGCCTGACTCCCGAGGACTCGAAACGCTGCAAAATCTGGTTGCCCAAGACTCCAGTACTCCCATTGTGGTGTTAACCGGGGTCAATGACGATATGATCGGTAAGCAGGCGATCACGCAAGGAGCAGAAGATTATTTGCCCAAGCGAAATATTAGCTCCGAGCTTTTGTCCCGTTCTATTGAGTATTCCCTTGAGCGTCATCGGCTTGTGATGGAGTTGAGAACCAAGGCCGAGCAGGATCCTCTTACAGGGCTGCCCAATCGTTCCATGATCTATGACAAGCTGGACTTTATGGTGTCGCAAAGTGAGCGTTCAGGGCGCCCCTTCGCTTTGGTCATGCTGGATATGGACAAGTTCAAAAGTATTAACGATGGCAAAGGGCATCGCTATGGTGATCAATTGCTGAAAGCCTTTGCCGATCGCATCAAAAAAATCATGCGACGATCCGACTATGTAGCACGCTATGGTGGTGATGAGTTTTTCATGATTGTTGCCAACTATGACGATCATGCGCAGCTGTGCCATTTGATGGAGCGAAAACAACAGGAGTTGAACGCGCCCTACGAGTTTGAGTTCGATGGCGAAAAAGTATCGCAGGAAGTATCTGCCAGCATTGGCGTTATGGAATGGCGGCCGGGATTTAGCCCGGAGGCCATGCTGGAGCAGGCAGATCAGGCTATGTATAAGTCCAAGCGTAAAGAATTGGGCGCGGTGACTTTTGTATGATATACAACTGCCTTGAATTATTTTAGGACAACATTGCATGCTGACAGAGGTGCTGGCCTGGCTGGCCGACTATAAACTCAACGTAACGCTTACTGCTTTACTGCTCATTTTTTATTTGTTGTTTCGTTTTACAATCGGGCCGCGTATTCGTGCCAAGGCAGAGCATGGCCGTTTGAAAGACGATGCCATCAGTAATGCTCTGTGGGCGTTCAATATTATTCTTACACTGGCAGCCTTCGCACTGGCATTTATTATCTGGGGTTTCGATTTCAGAGGATTGCTCACGCTGTCGGCCAGTATTCTTGCCGTCACCGGTGTGGCATTATTTGCCGGGTGGTCGCTGCTCAGTAACATCACTGCTTTTTTTGTGCTGGTCGCCCATGCCTCTTTTCGACGCGGTAACTACGTTCGCATCCTGGAAGCAGATAATTATATTGAGGGCTATATCTCCGAGATTAATCTGTTCAATACCAAGCTGATAAGCGAAAGTAGAGAAGTTGTCATCTATCCTAATAATCTGCTCTTATCGCGTCCTACTGTCGTGAACCCGCGTGAACACTTTAATACAGCTGGTAAATTACCTCCGCTTGTTCGTGATGGCCAA
>JBFHVM010000270.1:0-4068 GCA_041589495.1 Oleiphilaceae bacterium
ACCCAGCACTACGGCACTGTCTACCACACGCCCTGTTATGACAATATCAGCTCCGGCATCCAGCGCTGCCGTTATGGCAGGTGCACCCAGATAGGCATTCATGCTGACCATCATGGGCGGCATGGCTTGGCCTGTGAACATTTCTGTAACACCGGCCTTTTGATAGTGGCTGCGTCTTGGCAGCAGGTCATCGCCCGCAACCAAAGCAATTTTTAAGTCCACTCCTCCAGCTTCGGCCAGCGCCTGCAAGGCTACGACGCAGGCTTTTGGGTTTACTCCGCCTGCATTGCTGACTACTTTTATGCCTTGATCTTTAATGGGTGTGAGTAGCGGGCCCATCACCGTTTTTACAAAATCGGTGGCGTAGCCGGCGTTGGGATCTTTCATTTTTTGGCCAGCCATGATCGACATAGTGATCTCGGCGAGATAATCAAAGACGAGATAATCGATCGCGCCCTGATGCACGAGTTGGGCGGCGGCGGTTTCGGTATCACCCCAAAAGGCCGAGGCGCAACCGATGCGAATGCTGGATTTGCTCATAGTAAAAGCGTCCTGTTGACCAGTGCTTGTTATGTGATCAGAACGATACCAAGCAAGCGCTTGGTTTGTAAACCCTCTCAAAGCAAATTACACTGTTGCGAACCATGCACTGTTGTTCCCCTTTAAAAGGATGCTGTATCCAATGATGCCCTCAAGCCTGATAGAAAAAGGCGTACTGACTGATCCCGCCAGCGCCAAAGGGCGCCTGTTAAACAAGGCAGCAGCCCTGTTCAGGGAAAAGGGCTATGAGCGCACAACGGTGAGAGATCTGGCGGCCGCGGTGGGCATCCAGTCGGGCAGTATTTTTCATCACTTTAAGAGCAAAGAAGCGATTCTTAAGGCGGTGATGGAAGAGGTGATCATCTACAACACCCATCGCATGCGCGAAGAGTTGGCCAAGGCGGCTACACCGCGCGACGAAGTGCTGGCGTTGATCAAGTGCGAGCTGGAAGCCATCAATGGGATTACCGGTGATGCTATGTCGGTACTGGTATATGAGTGGCGCAGCCTGAGCGAAGCCAATCAGAAAGACATTCTTAAGCTGCGTGACGAGTATGAGCAGCTATGGTTGTCCAGCTTGAACAAGGCCAAAGAAGCCGGGCAGGTACCCGGTGATACGTTTATTCTGCGACGATTTTTAACGGGGGCCTTGAGTTGGACAACTACCTGGTACAATCCGGCAGGTAATGTGAGTCTGGATGAACTCGCAGAGCAGGCTTTGTTGATGGCAGTGAAGCAGGGTTGAGCTTGAGCGGGTGGGTACTGGCATTGTCGACATGAATGTCGACCCACAGACTCCGGGTTGAGGTTGGTATTGTTGACATAAAATGTCGCCCTAAAAAATCAGTAATAGCGGTCTGTAGGTAGACATTTACCCGAAACAAAACAGTTTCTTCGTTCTCCAGGGTTAGCAGAATGTCATCAAATAAAAAAAACGAGCAAAGGGGCGAGCAAAATCAGGACGAGCCCCAAAAGCCAAACTTAAGCCTTTGGCAAACCTTCCAAAGTGTTTTATGGGCCATGCTGGGCGTGCAAAAACACAGCAATGCCAAGCGTGATTTTGCACGCGGAAAGGCAAGTCATTTTATTGTTCTGGGAATTCTTTTTGGTATTGGTTTTGTGATCGCGCTCATACTTGTGGTTCGACTGGTGCTGCAACACGCCACGACTTAGTCTTGATGGCATCTGAAGTCTAAATCAACGACAACCCTTCCAGTTATAGTGGCTGGCGATCAT
The DNA here is from genome assembly GCA_041589495.1 of Oleiphilaceae bacterium. Classification (GTDB taxonomy): domain Bacteria; phylum Pseudomonadota; class Gammaproteobacteria; order Pseudomonadales; family Oleiphilaceae; genus PZPK01. The sequence goes on from JBFHVM010000270.1 coordinate 1,777, forward strand.
CCCTTATAAGTCCAATAATGATGACGCCAAGAACGTATAAAACTGCCAAAAGAGCTTTATTTTTACTGCTGCTCTGTTTAGCTGCACCTCAGTTTTTGTGGGCATCTGGCACGCCACAGGTAAGCACTATCGACCTGCGTGATGCAGCCTGGGGGCAGGGTCTTCATCATCGTCTGGACGGTGAATGGAATGTCGCATGGGGTAAATGGCTTAGCCCCGACTCTTCGACCGACACTGAGGCTTTGCACACTTTCCCGGTACCCGCTCAATGGAATAAGCCCGGACAACATCATACTCCCTTGCCTAGAGAGGGCTTTGCGACTTACCAGGCAAAAGTTCTCCTGCCAGAACATATTGAGGTGGCCTACCTCTACATGCCCGATATGCCAAGCGCATATCGCGTATACGCTAACGGTCAATTACTTGGAGGTAATGGTCAGGTAGCGGCAACGGCGAGCGAAGAAGTGCCCGGATTTACGCCCAGAGTGTATCGTATCGACACCGTTCAAAAGGCTGTTAATGGTGAACTGTTACTCACCTTACATTTATCCAATTTTCACTATCGCGAAGGCGGCATCTGGTTTAGTCCAAAGTTAACCGATGCCAGTGGATATTTTTCATTGGCTAAAGCGCCGCTCTATATGGCGGTGTTTTTTGCGACAGTCTTGCTTGTGCTCGGTGCCTACAATCTTTCGTTGTTTTTGTTTCGACGCAGTGAGCAGGCGGCAGGACTTTTCGGTTTGCTATGCATGGTGGTAGGTTTACGCCGATTGTTGATAGATGAGCGCGTTCTTTACGATTTTGGGTGGCTTTCATGGGAAAGTCTGCAGACCCTGGAACACCTTTGTTTTTATCTTAGTCTGCCGCTTTTTGTCAGTTATTTTACTGCATTATTTGCTAAGCGCATTGATACACCGGTAACAAGACTGGCTTGGTTAGTATGTGGTGCGTTTAGTGCGCTGGCGCTGTTTTATCCAACTCGAATTTTCACCGAATTTAACGTGGTATTTCAGGGGGCAATTAGCCTTGCTGTGTCGTATTGTGTGTGGCTGTACGCAAGTATCTGGCGTGACCAGGGTAGTGAAAAGGGGCGGCAGTTTTGGGATTTTGGGCTGAGTCTGGCGATTCTCGCCTTTGCGGTTGCTCACGATGTGCTGAAGGCCAATGATTTTTTCAGTACGCCCAATATCGCGCATTTTGGTGTGCTGGCCTTTGCACTTGCGCAATCACTTTCTTTGCAGCGCAGCTATCTCAAAAATCTCAGTCTCGTCGAAACCATGTCCTCATCCTTGCAGGAACGTAATCAGGAATTGATGCAACTAGATGCGTTTAAGGATGAATTTCTCGCAACCACCTCGCATGAGCTCCGCACACCATTAAATGGTATAGCCGGCCTCGCCAAGAACTTACGCGGCACCGCGAGTGACGCCCTAAACGGATCTCAAAAGCGGCAGCTTGAGCTCATACAAAGTACGGCGCAGCGACTAGGTACTCTGGTCAACGATATTCTCGATTTTTCCAGTGCGCGCCATGGAAAGCTTCAGCTTCATCCTACACAAGTCGATCTATCGGAGGTCTTAGATTGGCTAATGGTTACCCTAAAACCTTTGCAGGGCAACAAACCTGTTTGGATCACACCAGAGATAGATACTAATTGTCGCGTAATAAGGGCAGACCTATACCGCTTACAACAGATTCTCTGCAATCTGGTCGGCAATGCCATCAAATTCACCGATGAAGGCGTGGTGCGTATTGCGGCGAGTCGAAGTGCAGAAGGCGTGGAGCTTAGAATTTCTGATACGGGCATTGGTATGTCTCCTGAGCAGGTCGAGCGGCTGTTCGATGCCTATGAGCAGGTTCACGGGAATGAAGTGATTCAGCAGGCTGGAGGGAGTGGTCTGGGCCTGTGTATTACCCGTCAACTCATTGCATTGCACGGTGGTGAAATTCGAGTTGAGAGTGAGCTGGGGCGGGGTACCAGCGTGATCATACAATTGCCGCCTTCGTGTGTCGTGTTGGAGCAACCCGCTGCGAGAGGGGGCTCTCAGGAATATCAAAAGTTAAAAGATGAAAAGACGTTGACGATGTCGGCGTCGGGTTCGACCGGTCACGATAACGATGGTATCCGTATCTTCCTAGTGGATGATGAAGCGGTTAATCGCGAGTTAATTAGAGGTCAATTAAGTGGTTTTGGCTATCGCATTATAGCTTTTGAAAACGGATTCGAGATGCTCAAGGCCATGCAGCAACAAGTTCCGGACATTATTTTGCTCGACCTGATGATGCCCGGTA
>JBFHVM010000271.1:0-4067 GCA_041589495.1 Oleiphilaceae bacterium
ATCTCGGTCTTTTAAAGAACAGATCCATTGGTTATAAAATAAACGTAACATCCCTCATTACCTCTACTTAGCAGACGACACCATGACTCGCATGCATTCTTTCATCTATTCACCGCTTTCCCTCATCGCTATATTTTTCGTCGTTCTCATACTCGCTCTCGGCACGAGCCGAATAGCGCAATCCGCCTCCGGCGAGCACAATGCAAGAGAAGCGCTTATGGTGCGTACGCTTGGCGCCGACAGAGAAGTGGGCCCGGTCAGCGCTGATTTATACGTGGGACGGGTCGAAGCGGATCAACGAGTTGAAGTGGGGTTTGACTCTTCGGGCCGAGTTATTGTCATTACCAAAAAAGAAGGGGAAAGCTTTGCCAAGGGCGATTTGCTGGCCCGTCTGGATACAGATCGTCTGCAGGCACGACAGGCAGAACTTAAGGCCCAGGTAGACCGGGCCAAAGCGGGTCTGCGCTTGGCTGAGTCATCTTTGCAGCGTGCACTGGGGCTCAAAAAGTCCGGCAGTATTTCAGACCAGGCCCTTGATGAAGCTTACCAGCGCCGCGATGCGGCAGAAGCTGAGCATCAAGTGGTGCTGGCTCAGCTCGATAGCATTGGCGTGGAGTTAGACAAGTCCGAACTCTATGCCCCCTTTGACGGCGTGGTCATCGATCGTTTGAGTGACATTGGACGCACTGTGGTGGTGGGCGTTCCGATTCTTCTACTCGAAGAAAGTGGTGAACCTGAGATTAAAGTGGATGTGCCATTGGCCAAAGCACAACGTCTGCAGATCGGTGAGCGGGTCCGCGTCGAACACCACAATGGCGAATTTGAAGCTCCCATTGCACGTATCAATCTGAGTATAAATTCGCGGCGGGTATCGGAAGTGTACATAAAACCCGAAGACCTCTCGCCAGCACTTGTTTCAGGTGAACTGGTTCAGGTAGAACTAGGCACGCTACAAGCCGATGAAGGCGTATGGGTGCCCATCGCCGCCCTGACCGAATTTGGGCGCGGCCTGTGGTCTGTTTATATTGCCAGGCCCGACTCCGATGGTTATGCCTCCGTTGAGAAGGCCGTAGTTGAACTGCGCCGTATTCGAGGCGACAAAGCCCTGATTGGTGCGGGATTGTCTGCCGATCAACTGCCACACATTGTTCGCGAAGCCACCCACCGTATTGTTGCAGGCCAGCGCGTCCGTCTGGAGTCAAATACGCAATATAGCCAGGCCCACTGAGAACAGGAGAACCCATGAGTCAGAAAGCGACGCCAGTCCGTTCTCCATTGAGCACAGGCTCCCGTATTCGCACGGCATTTTATCGCAATCCTCACCTGCTGATGATGACGCTGATTGTCATTGTTGCTGCCGGTTTATCGGCCTGGTCTTCCCTACCCAAGATTGAAGACCCCCGCATCACGCAGCGCTTTATTTCAGTGATTACCGAATTCCCGGGAGCATCGGCACGGCTGGTAGAATCTTCGGTCACCGAGGTACTTGAATCCGAACTCGCCAGCATCAGTGACATCAAGACAATTAACTCCACCTCTCGCGCTAATGTTTCGGTCATTTCCATTGAACTGGATGACAAGGTCACCCGCGTTAATAATCGCCAGGTCATTGCCCGAATTCGGGACAGGATCAAAGACGCAAGCCGTCGTTTGCCCGAACAAACAGCTCCGCCTCGTGTGCGCGAAGAGGACAACATAGCCTCCGCCTACACTTTGATCACAGCGGTGCGCTGGGTGGGAGACCAATCGACACAACTTAGCCTGTTAAATCGCGTTGCCGCAACGCTCAAGGATCGCATTGAGTCGGTGCCTGGCACCGAGTATGTGAGCCTGCACGGCGCCCCAAAAGAGGAAATCCGTGTCGCCGTGGATTCCGGGGAACTATCTGAACTCGGATTGACTGTCGCCGATCTGGCGCAGCTCATGCGCGGTTCAGACAGCAAACAGGTGGCGGGCCGGCTGCTGGATTCAAATGGCCTTACTTCCATTGAAGTGCGCGGAGAGTTTGACTCTATCGACCGTATAGGTCGCATTCCTGTGAATCGTGGAGACAACGAGATTCTACTGGGAGATATTGCCAGCATTCGCAAGACACAGTTCGAACCAGAAAACAGCGTAACACGCCTTAATGGCGAACAAGTCATTCTGGTCGCGGCCCGTATCAAGGTGCAAAGCCAGATTCGTCCCTGGACCGACGCTGTAAAAGCTGATCTTGCAACGCTTGATCGTGAAATAGGCCGCAATATTGAATTGAAGGTGGTTTTTGAGCAGGCCAATTACACCGAAGCACGCCTACAAACTTTGGGCGCTAATCTGCTAGCAGGCATGATCGCTGTGTTACTGGTGGTGTGGATATTTATGGGCTGGCGTTCGGGGCTGATAGTCGCCACATCTCTCCCTCTCGCTGCCGCCTGCGTCCTGTTTACCTTACGTCTGCTTGATATGCAGATCCAGCAAATGTCCATGTTCGGAATGATCATCGCCATTGGTCTACTCATCGACAACGCCATCGTAATGACTGACGAAGTGCGTGAGCGAATGCGCGAAGGTCTATCCCCTACAGCCGCCATAGAAGGCGCCTTGCGCCACTTGTTTATGCCATTACTGGCCTCCACCCTGACCACTATTCTGGCGTTCATGCCCATCCTGTTAATAGAGGGTAATTCTGGCGACTTTATTGGCTCGATTTCGGTGAGCGTGATCCTTGCGCTGATCTTTTCATTTATCCTAAGCATGACGATCATTCCATCAATCTGTGCCTGGCTCGAGAGCAAAGCCCGTCATGGTGAGGATGTGCACTGGTGGCAGCGGGGAATTAAATCACCGGCTCATGCTGCGCGCTTTAAAGCGTTTCTGGCCGACAGCCTGCGACATCCCTGGCGCGCCGTTCTCATTGCGGTAAGCCTAAGTATTGTTGGGCTGATATCGGTGGGTGGCTTGCCAAAAGTTTTTTTCCCATCAGCCGACCGGAATATGTTTGAGCTGCGCGTATGGGCACCACAAAATAGTAGCGTACCGGCTACGGATGCCGTCATTCAAAAAATAGATACGTACATACTCAAACAGGGTGGTGTGCAACAAACAGTCTGGTCCATCGGCGACAGCATTCCGGCTTTTTATTATAACCAGATCATGAACAACAGCAGCCAGCCCTATTACGCCGAGGTAGTCGTCACGGCTGACAGCCCTGAAGATTCGGCACGCCTGATCGACTCCCTGCAGCGCGAGCTAGATCAACAGTTCCCAGAAGTACAGATTGTTGCCAAGGCCTTTGCACAAGGCCCCCCCGTAGAAGCACCGGTGGAGTTTCGTATTTTTGGCCCCGAAACCGAAACCTTGCGCATTTTGGGTGAATCGCTACGCAGCATCATTGCAGCGCAACCCGGCACCTTACATACGCAGGCCACCGTCAAACCAGGTCAGGCCAAAATCTGGTTCAATGCCGACGAAAACGCACTAAGCGAAGTGGGTTTGCGTCTTGGCCAAGTCGCCAATCAGTTGCGACAGGCTTACGAAGGTGTAGAAGCTGGCAGCGTGCTTGAAGACATCATGGAGCTTCCGGTGCGCGTTACCTACGCGGCCAGCGAACGCGAAAATATCGAAAAACTACGCGCATTTCCTATCGCTCTGCCTGACGGAGGCTGGGCACCGGCCAGTGCCTTCGGAGAGTTTACTCTGGCCCCCGAAAGCGCCTCCATCACGCGACGCAATGGCGAGCGCGTGAATATTATTCATGCGTATATTGCCTCTTGGGTGACGCCGATTGACTTGAGTAATCAGGTCAAAGCCGCTCTGGAAAATGGCAACTGGAAAATGCCCGAAGGTTACCGCTGGCAAATTGGCGGCGATGCTGAGGAAAGCGCCGAAGCCAATGCCTCTCTTACCGCCCACCTGCCTGTTCTGGCGCTATTGATGATCACCTGTCTGGTGCTGGCTTTCCGCAGTTTTAAACTAGCAGGCATGATTGGCCTGGTGGCGATTCTCTCTGCTGGTATGGGCATGCTTTCGCTCTACATCTCCGGCTACGCGCTTGGTTTTAATCCATTATTGGGCGTGACGGAGATCGG
>JBFHVM010000272.1:0-4067 GCA_041589495.1 Oleiphilaceae bacterium
AAAGAAAGACCCTCCATAAGGACTGTATAGGGTCTCCCAGCTACTGCCATTGTCATAAGACGCAAACATTTGCCCCGCTTCACCTACAATCATCATCGCGCCGCCTTTCACGGAGCCCAACGCGTTCAGGTGAAAACGATCAAAGTTTTCCAGTCGCGAGGCATAGTTCTGCCAGGAACTTCCCCCGTCCTTCGTCGCAAAAAAGTAACCATAGGCACCCACAACATAACCTTCCTGCTCATTACGAAACCACACATCGAGCATGGGTTTACCCGCCCCCATTTCCGCATCCAGACGTGCATCTTCCAGCGCAAACTCCGCATCTTCGATGGCATAGCGCAGATCATCCAACTCAGAGGATTCTGCGTTCTCGAATTGTTGCCTGAGTGCCTCGAGCTCCTGCTCAGCCTGTTTCACTACTAAAGCATTGGCCTGCACACCATCAAACTGTTTACGCCAGGTTTCTCCCCGATCATCACTGCGCAGCACAACACCTGAGTGCCCGACTGCCCAACCGGTTTTGTCATTAACGAAATGCAATGCCACTAGTGTTACCGAAACGGGGACCGTCGCCTGCTCCCAGCTTCGCCCCTTATCGTCTGAGTAAATAATGACGCCCCGACCGCCTACAGCAACAATGCGCGATCCAGTGTTCTGTACGTCGATGAGTAGCATTTGTGCGGGAAACGGCGTCTGTTTGGCTGGCGTAGACAGACGGTCTTCGATATTTTTAACTGCCTGCGTCGTTGCGGCAAGACAGAGCAGGTACATCAGTAACATACCTCGTTGCAGATGCTTCAACATCTCGCTCATCCATCGTCCTCCTAATGATTTCACACACAAACAACTCGCGCGGCAAGTAAAGACCATTTCTGAAAAAATTCCTTTTTTACGCTCTATTTTTACGTAGTTTTCTTGTAAGCTTGTGTAAGCATATGTAACACAAGAATAAGAATATGCCCTACTTCACAATGCCCGACGGGGCCCGCCTGCACGTTAGAATTCTGGGCCGAGGCCAACCTATTGTTTTACTCCACGGCTTCGCCATGGAGTCGCGGCACTGGCTGCCTTTTGCCTATCCGCTAGCAACAAAATATCGGGTCATCATGCCCGACCTGCGTGGTTTTGGTCGCTCTCACGAACTGCCTTTTGATAAAGCCTGCGTTCTAAGCACCTACGCCATAGACTTGGAGAGCCTTTTTGACCAATTGCAGCTGACAGACATCAGACTGGCCGGCATTTCCATGGGTGCACTCACTGCATTACAGTACTTTAGACTATATGGGCAGGATCGCTGCCTAAGGTACCTGCATATCGATCAGTCACCGAGGGGTCTGAACAACGAAGAATGGGCATGGGGATTATTTGGACAGGATCACGTGGCCCGTATGCAGGCCGCCCAACGCTTGATTACACGCCTGCAGCCCTACGTCGACCGACGCGCTCCGTATGAGGCTCTGCCAAACGAACTGCGCAGCCAACTATGGGAGGAACTGGGGCGCTTCTTTGCATCCGCCATGTCGCGCCCCACACACAAGCGCTTACTTGCAAGGCTAGCCCGCTATGAAGCATTTTCAAAACGCATGCTACCCACCACCAACTGGCCGGCCTATATTTGTTGTCTGCGCGCCTATCTGGACCAGGATTACGACATGCGGGATGTGCTGCAGGCGCTGGATCTGCCTGTTTCGCTGCTGATAGGAATGAAATCGGAAATGTACCCGCGAGCCGGACAATTACGCATGGCAGACTTGCTGAAAAACGTCGATGTGCTCCCTTTCACCAACAGCGGCCACGCCCCCTTGGTGGATGAACCCATCAAGTTTATGCGTACCCTGTTTCGCTGGGCGCATTAAGAGGCTGTTGCAGATTGCACCAACACCCACGGCTTGATCACTAGCGCCCACAATTCAGTGTTGGCTTTGTACCACGCAAGCGCCTGCTCATCAGACACCGCCTGTACCTGACCGGCATCCATCCAAACCTTAATCTGTTCGGCATTATCGCGCGCCAGCTCTTCAGCCACCTTAATGAGATCCAGCCCCTCAGCCACGGCAATGACAGAGCCCGAGGCAAAATGCCCCTGCAACTCATGCCAATGAATACGTGCGGTTTCGAGGTTTAATCGCTGGGAAAGAGGGAGACCGTATTCGTTCAATGCCTTCACCATTGGGGTTGTGGTGTTCAGAGGGCGGCATTGAAACACAGCCGCTGCGGCGCCTCAAGAGCGCACAGCAGCAATTGGCATTCAGGATGCCATGGTTGGCTGCACCAGATCTTCGATGTAACTGGCCACAATGTCGGTACGATGCAACTCAATCTGGGCAACAAAGCGATTTACAATGCGCTCTGGATTGGGAAACAGACGCGCATCACCCACCAAACCAAACTGAATCTGACCACCATAGGAAATAATACTCAAGCCTAAGCCTAAATCACCGGTCTGCGGTACCCAGAACATCTGCTCCTTGATGCGTGCCCCGGAGATATAACGCGCTTCCCGCGGCCCTGGCACATTGGACAGCACCGCTGAGGTCTTGTTTCCGAAGCTTTCGAGCAAAGGCTTTTGTACGCTTTTGGGTGCCAGTCCCGCCGCATACAAAATTCCGTAAGACAGTGCTGGCTGCAGAGATTGCTTAAGCGCAATCATGTCGTGCTTAATTTTGTAGACGCGCTCAAGAGGATTTTCGATGCCCACAGGCAAGGCTGCAAACACGGTTCCAAAGTAGTTACCCAGCTCCTGTGGGTTGCCGCCCATGTCCATTTTATCTTCGGCACGCATATTGACCGGTAAGGTAACGTGAATGTTCTTGCCATCCACCTCTTCGCCAGCATGCATCAACTCTTCACGGAATGCCCCAGCCACACAGGACAGCAGCAGGTCATTGATTTTACAGCCGACTACTTTGGCAATACCGTGAAACTTATCGAAACTAACCGGCTCCGACCATGCGCAGGTCTTACGCACACCCAGCTTGCCTTTTAACACCCGTTGCGGATCCGCAGGCATGGTTGCCAATTGCGCCAGCTCAGCTGCGGCGCGCACGCCGTCACCCAGCAATCCCCGCCAGGCTTCCTGATCGCGCAACAGGCCCAAGCCATCTTGCGATACCCGTTTAGCAAATTGCCTGTACTTGTCCGCACGATCCACCGCCGCGTCCCAAACCTTCTGATAACGAGGCCACTCGTAGTTGGTTTCGTTAGGTTCGCTAACCTTCGGCTCATTTGAAGCCACCGCATTGACGGAAAAAGGAGCAATATTCGCGCTGGCATCAGTGATACTGTTGAACACCGAAATAAGTGCCAGGCCATCGGCATAGCAGTGGTGAACGCGCAAAATGATGGCATTGCCACCTTGGTAGTTGTCGACAAAGAGGATCTGCCACATAGGCCGGGAGGCATCCAGCGGTTCGCTCACCTGATCTGCCACAAATTGCTGCAGGGCTTTCTTATCGGCTCTGCCCGGCAAGGCAACACGCTTCACATGATTGTCGATATCGAACAGGCAGTCCTCATCCCAGAAATACTGACCCGAACGGAATACAGGATGTGAGCGAAAGCGGGGAAAGCGCAGAAAGCGCGTAATGATGGTCTTGCGCAGATCACTAAAGTCCAAGAACTCCGTGATAATCATGGCATTGATAATCATCAGGTTTGTAGGCGAGTCCATTCTCAACCAGGCAATATCCACTCCATTGAGGGCCTTGCTATCACAATCGCTCACGCGTTCGCTCCTGTATTTTTTTTATCTGAGGAAACAGTGCGCTTGCCCAAAAGAACTACATGGGAAAGGTACAGTCCGACGGCCGGGTTTCAGCTTCGGGAACAGTTCGACGCGCTCGTTGGCCAACACAAGCCAAAAAGAAAGAGGTCGCATCGTCATTAAGATGCAAAAATTAACATAAATTACATTTTTTAACACGTGAATTTTCAGTCATCTGCCATACTTAAATTCATACACTTACGCGCGATTGTTGCCATGATCTATATAGATTGATCATAAAACAAACGTTTTATGTTCCATTCTGACAGCAGCTGCGTATACTCAATGAAATCGAATACTTGTC
>JBFHVM010000273.1:0-4033 GCA_041589495.1 Oleiphilaceae bacterium
AGTGCGTGAGAGTGAGCTGCTCGATACCCTGGATTTGGTCTATCGTCGTACCGACGAAATTTCCAACCTTGCCGAGGAACTCGACAGCGAATTGGCCGATGATGCCTTTGACCTTGCCGAGTTAACCGCAACTGGTGACGATAGTGAAGCACCGGTAGTAAAACTGCTGCAGAGTATCTTTGAGGACGCTGTGCAGGCACGCGCCTCGGATATACACATTGAGCCCGACGAAAGCGTAGTACGTATTCGACAGCGTATCGATGGCGTACTGCAAGAACATGTGATGAAAGAAACCCGTATTAACGCCGCGCTGGTATTGCGTCTCAAGTTGATGTCGGGCCTGAATATTTCTGAAAAGCGCGTTCCGCAGGACGGTCGATTCAATATTCGCGTTAAATCACGCTCCATCGACGTACGACTCAATACCATGCCCACACAATACGGGGAATCGGTGGTGATGCGTCTACTGGATCAAACGGAGGGTATGCTTGGGCTGGAGAAAGCCGGCATGCCGGACAAGATTCTGGAGCGCTTCAAGATTGCCATTACCCGGCCTCATGGTCTGATTCTAGTCACCGGTCCCACCGGTAGTGGTAAGACTACAACGCTGTATGGCGCCTTGAGTCATTTGAATAAGCCTGAAGTCAAGATCATTACTGCCGAAGACCCCGTGGAATACCGTTTACCTCGCATCGTGCAGGTACAGGTAAACCCAAAAGTGGGGCTGACTTTTTCTTCGGTGTTGCGAGCCTGCTTGCGTCAGGATCCTGATATCGTGCTGGTAGGTGAGATGCGAGATCAGGAAACTGCAGAGATTGGGCTGCGAGCTGCCATGACGGGTCACTTGGTAATGTCCACACTGCACACCAATGATGCTATCGCCAGTGCAATGCGCCTCATCGATATGGGGGCAGAGCCTTATCTGGTGGCCAGTTCATTGATGGGAGTCATGGCACAGCGACTGGTGAAACGCATTTGCCCCAATTGTGCGGCGGACTACACACCCTCGGAGCAGGAACGCATCTGGCTGTCTTCGATGGTGGAAGATGATTACGAGATTCCGGAGACCTTTACCTACGGTGCAGGCTGTTATCAATGCAGTAATACCGGCTACAAGGGCCGCATCGGTATCTACGAGTGGCTTGAAATGGACCACCGCTGTTTGAGTGCCTTGCGCCGGGCTGATCCGGATGCCTTTGAAAAAGCGGCTAAAGACAACCCGTTTTACCGACCACTGGAGCTATGCGCTTTGGACTATGCGCGTGACGGCATAACCAGTCTTGATGAGGTCTTCAGGGTGTCTGCAACGCTGGAGGACCGGGAACCCGACTTGGGTGACCCCCTGGATTTGGATGAAGCATGAATGCCAATGTATAGCCAAGAGAAGCACTGATTATGGCGAAATACACCTATAAGGGACGCGATAAACAGGGCGCAGCTGTGAGTGGTCAGCTTGATGTGGCCTCACAGGCGGCGGCCCTTGGTGAGTTGACGCGTAGAGGTATTACGCCCATCAAAATTGAGGAATCGGCGGGTGAAGCGAAAAGCCTTGATATCAACATTCAACTGTTTAAGCCCAAGGTCAGCCTGGATGAACTGATTATTTTCTGTCGTCAGATGTATGCGCTGACCAAAGCGGGCATTCCCATTATTCGGGCCATGAAAGGCCTTGCTGATTCCACTAAATCCGAAGCTCTAAAAGAAACATTGATGGATGTGGCAAACAAGCTTGAGTCAGGTGTGAATCTGGCTACCTGTATGAGTGCGCATCCGGATACATTTTCTGAGCTATTTATTTCGGTAATCCATGTGGGAGAGAACACCGGTCAGCTTGAAGAAGCCTTTTTGCGCTTGAGTGAAAATCTCGAAATGGAGCGGGATACCCGTAAGCGCGTCAAGCAGGCGACACGTTATCCCACGATGGTGTTGTCGGCCATTTTTGTGGCGCTGATGGTGGTCAACCTGTTCGTGATTCCCAAGTTTGCCAGTGTATTTGCCAAGTTTGGTGCCGATCTGCCCTTACCGACACAAATACTGGTGGCGACTTCGAATTTTTGTCTCAACTACTGGTGGTTGATGATACTGGTCATCGCCGGCGCAATTTACGGGTTCAAGCAGTGGGTTAAAACCGAAAAAGGCCATTTGGAGTGGGATCGGCGAAAGTTGAATTTTCCCATCGTTGGTGTGCTGTTTGAGCAGATCGCCCTGTCTCGCTTTACTCGAAATTTCGCCATGATGCTCAAGTCGGGCATGCCGATTACACATGCCTTGGCCATCGCTGCCGAGGCCTCGGGGAACAAGTTTATTGGCAGCAAAATTGTCGGTATGAAAGTAGGTATTGAACGTGGCGATAGTCTGCTGCGAACTGCCCGAGGGACCGAGATATTTACACCCCTGGTGCTGCAGATGATGGCAGTGGGTGAAGAAACCGGTGCCATAGACAGCCTGCTGGAAGAAGTCGCCGACTTTTATGATGAAGAAGCCGATTACTCACTCAAGCGGCTGTCGGAGGCGATCGAACCCATACTGATTGTGGCTATGGGTGGCATCGTCCTCGTACTGGCGCTGGGTGTGTTCCTGCCCATCTGGGATTTGGGCCAGGCTGCTATGGGGCGGGGTTAATGAATGACCGTATTACGGCGGAGCGATCTTTCGGTAATCGCTTTTTCGTTGCGGCTGTCAGTCTCGTGCTGGTGACCGTGTTATACGGTTTGGTGGCAGACCGACTGGAGGCACCTGTTGCGCAGGCTGAGCGCGCACACGTGGCGGTGCGCCTCGCTGAGCTGCGATCGGCAGTGCTGTTGATGCAGGCGACAATGGTGGCTGCCAATGACTGGAGTTCTGCCAGTCAATATGAGGGTTCTAATCCCATGCACTGGCTGGATCTTGAACCGGGGCAGGGGCAATACCAGGGCGAAATGTCGCTCGAAGAAGCACGTAATGCGAAGGGTAAGTGGGTGTTTGACCCCAGCAGAAAAGTGATCGCCTATCAGCCGCAGTCGAATGACTGGTGGCCGCAACAGCAGGCTCCGGCATTGCCCTGGTTGCAGTTTCGAGTAGTTGGTCTAAGGTCAGAAGATAGTCCACAAGAGATCAAAGCTTTGACTTTGGTTTCTGTCACCGGTGCCGATAAACAGGAAGGCGGCACCTTAGCCATTGAACCGAGCAAATAAAGCAGTATGTGGTAACAAGGCAGGAAGCGGGTCATCGCAGCAGTGAATTAAAGGCAGGTATAAATGAAAAAACAACAAGGCTTTACACTCATTGAGCTGGTGGTAGTGATCGCGGTGCTGGCCATTCTGGCATCGTTTGCCTTGCCGCGTTTTGCCGAATTGGCAGACGACGCTCACCGAGCGAGCGTTGAATCGGCGGGAGGCTCCTATATTGCCGCAGTCAACCTGGTTCGGGCCCAGTGGCTGGCCAATGGTGTACGAGCACCGGTTACCAACCTGCAGGGATATGGTGAACCCGATAATGTGATCGATACCAGTGCCGATGGCTGGCCAACCGGCGTAAACGGTAATAACGACCCCTTGGGCATGACTGCCTCAGAGTGTAACGCACTGTGGCAGGAATTGATGAACACCAACAGTATTACCGCAAGCACAATTTCGGGATCGGATTATTTAACTTCAGTTGTGGCGGGTGACTGCCGATATACCTATCAGGCGACGGTCGATGGCTATCATATTGAATACGATCCGGAAACCGGACAGGTATATACTGAACTTAACCCATAGGGTGACAGTTTTTATACAAAAGCATACAAACTTGCTATGTCATTTAGATATTTGAAGTCTATAGTTAAAGTAAGTTATCAGTTTTGAACTCTAGCGACTCTCAGGAGCAAAAATAATGAAGCGTCAAGCGGGCTTTACTCTCATTGAACTGGTCATGGTCATCGTGATCCTTGGTATTCTTTCGGCATTTGCTTTGCCACGTTTTGCGGATCTGGGTTCGGATGCACGTGCTGCCGCGCTGGCGGGTGCGTACGGTGCGGTTAAGTCGGCCTCGTCGATCGCACATGCCGATG
>JBFHVM010000274.1:0-4011 GCA_041589495.1 Oleiphilaceae bacterium
CGTATTGCTGATCGCCCAGACTCAGATCCACAAGAATATCAATCTGCTCCCAACAATAAGGGCACTGGACGCGTACGGTTTCACTCAAGCTCATTTCGGCTACCTCATCGCTATGAACAGACAACTCTTCTGTTACCAAACCTATAGAAAGTTGGCGACCTTAATGCCAAAGCTGTCTGGATCTACCGCTTTCACAATGCGGTCCTGCACAGAAGGCTTACTCAAATCAATGCTTTCTATTTTAATAAATGAACGGAACTTGGTGTGGTACATCACCTTAACTAACGGTAAACGCTGGTCAAAATCATTGGCCTGCACGACGACGCCCAGGCGACCGCTCTCTAGCAACACCAAGGAGCCTACCGGGTAAATACCCACACTGCGGATGAAGTGACGCACCAGTGAAGGATCAAGGTGATGCTCCCACTCGATAAGCTTTTTTAAAGCCGACGAAGGGGGCATTCCCTTGTGGTAAACACGATCAGCAGTAATCGCATCATACACATCCACAACAGCGGCCATGCGACCAAAGGGCGATATTTCGTGTCCGCATAGCCCCTCTGGGTAACCGCTGCCATCCATTTTTTCATGATGCTGCGCGGCCACCACCACGGCTAGCGGTGGCATGCCCGGCGTATCCTTCAATAAATCACGCGAAAAACGCGCATGCTGCTTGATCACCTCAAATTCTGCTTCGGTAAGCCGTGACGGCTTATGCAAGACTTCATCAGGGATCATGATTTTGCCAATATCGTGCAGCATGGCACCAATGGCTACGTGCTGCATGGTTTCGCGAGGCAGGTCCAGTGACTTACCGAATACGGTCATCAATACCGCCAGATTGACCGAGTGTTCCATCAGATAGGAATCTTTTTCGCGAATGCGTCCTAAACACGACAAGGCGTTGTGATTGCGTAACACTGAATCCAGCATGCCATCGGCCACCTCCTCAAAAGCATCGAGGGCGATGGGCTTTTTTTCTTTCACGTCGGTAAGTAAATTAGAAACCAGTCCCAAGGCTTCGTTATGAATCTTGCTCGCAGCGTGCATTTCCTCGTCGAGACTGAGTTTAGGCTTCATCAGGGGCGCTAATTCCCCCGCCTCCTGCAGCGCAGATTCATTTTCAGCATCCACTTCGCTTGCCGTTAAGCCGTCCTGCGTATCCTTGCCTAAACTGGTGTCGATATAAATCTCACTGATGCCCAAACGTTTAATCTTTTCGATTACATCATCGCGTTTAATGACTCCACGCTTTTTTAGATTGCTATGAGGGATCCAATCCGCATTAAGGTCCGACACATACATACCGACCTTGAGATTGGCAATGGGAATACGTTTGATCATGGGCGCTCACTGCTGCAAAAGACTGGCTACCGACTCGCTGCTTTGGACCTGAAAGATTGGTCAGCAATAATTCAAAGTATTGTAGAGAGAATACGCTGACGCAACGTCGAAAACGTTATTTTGTGCTCGACAGCTGCGCCTACTGCTCCACAATAATGCCTGAGAAGGCAATCGCCGCTCAATTGAACTGGTCATCAGCGCGCTCTGCTTCAAATTGGCGCCGCTCTAGTTAATCAGTAATAGCGAAAGACCCCTGCCACCCATCACTAATCACCAAAAACTGGCGTAACTGCTCCATGCAGGACTAATATAATTGAAGAGCAGCATTCTCTCCGAAAAACAGGACGATGGTGATGGGCACGGATATTTCTAAAACCCGCTTCAACGAAGACGACTATCGGCATTTCAGGCAGGCCATGCATCGCGACCTGGCCTCGCTTAGAGAGCTACTCGACGAACCCGGGTTTGGCGAGGGCCCAGCTTCGTTTGGAGCTGAACTTGAACTATATATTATCGATGCACTGGGTAAACCCTTTGCGTTCAACACCGAGCTGCATGCGCTCATGCAGGATGCGCAACTCACGCTCGAACTCAATCGATTCAATCTTGAGTATAATTTTTCACCTGTAAGCCAAAACACCGCGCCATTCAGTCATTTACGGCAACAAATGCTTGCCGCGATCGCACGTTTGTCTGAGCTGGCTGCACAGCACCAGGCTCGCGTCTTACCCATAGGCATTCTTCCTACTCTACAGCAAGAAGATATGGGGCCTCATGCCATTACCGATGTACCCCGCTACCATGTTCTAGCGCGTGAACTGCGCGCGCGCCGGGGTGAAGATTTTTATGTCCATATTGATGGCCTTGATACCGTTGATCTGCGCTGGGGCGATGTCTCGCTGGAAGGCGCCAATACATCATTTCAATTTCATTACCGGGTAAACCCGGCCGACTTTGCCAATGCCTATAATGCCGCTCAACTGGTCACACCCTTGGTGCTGGCTTTGGCGGCCAATTCACCCATGTTTTTAGGGCAGCAACTCTGGCAGGAAACCCGTATCGCGCTCTTTAAACAGAGTATTGATACACGGCTGGACGACGCTCTAGAAAAGCACCTTCCCGCGCGTGTGTTATTCGGCTTGGGCTGGGTGAGGCAGGACATACACGAACTCTTTGCCGAAGGCGCTTACCTGTTCGAGCCCCTTATTCCCATTTGTGGAGATAGTGATTCTCTTGAAGAGAACCGAGGCCCCGAACTTTACGCCTTACGACTTCACCAAGGAAGTATCTGGACCTGGAATCGTCCGATTTACGATCCGGCTGATGGCGGGCACTTACGCATTGAATTAAGAGCCTTACCTGCAGGCCCGAGTCCTCAGGATATGCTGGCTAGCGCAGCACTCTATGCGGGGTTGATTCGAGGACTTCAGAACCGCATGGCCGAACTTTTACCCGCCCTGCCTTTTCGTTATGCCGAACAGAATTTCTACCGTGCCGCCAAGCATGGTATTAATGCCAATTTGATCTGGCCCAACCCACAACGCGGACAACTCGAAGAGCGCCCGGCAGTTCATATACTCCAGTGTTTACTACCAAGTGCTGAAGAAGGCCTGGCCAAACTGGGAATCAACGACGATGAAATCAGCACCCAGCTTGCACTCGTTAAGCAAACCCTCGAAACCAGACGCAACGGAGCCATTTGGCAAACCTTGAGCCATCGTCATCTCAAGCGTCGCATGGATAAAGATGAGGCCCTGCGAGTGTTGGTAGAACACTACTACCAAAATAGCAGCCAGGACCTCCCTGTCCATCAATGGAGTCTGATTGAATAATGTCTGCCCTGCAAGTGCGCCCCCCTCTTCAACTTATAAGCGACCCTCTGCCGGAATCCCTGCCTGATACGCTCCCCGCGTTTCTCAAGCATCTGGGTGGCGCGACTGCCATCAAACTCTTTGGTCAGAGCAGTGAACGCTGCCGTGCGGTGGTCACCCTGCTGCATGGCAACGAGCCGTCCGGCGCGCAAGCCGTATTCGAATACCTAAAATCGGGGGCTAGACCAAGAGTAAACACCTTGTTTATTTTGGCTTCGGTTAACACCGCACTGACGCAACCGTACTTTTCTCATCGCATGCTACCTGGCAAGCGCGACCTCAATCGCTGCTTCAGCCCTCCCTTTGACGATGAAGAAGGCAAACTCGCCGAAGCCATTCTCGACCTTCTGCGCCAGACAAAACCCGAATGTCTGATCGACGTGCACAACACATCGGGATCAGGACCTGCCTTTGCCGTCTCGATTTGTGGCGACGAAGACCACAAAGCCATCACCTCTTTATTTACCAACGATCTTATAGTCACCGATTTACGACTGGGCGCACTCATGGAGCTGAGCGAAATGCAGGTGCCCACGGTCACCATCGAATGCGGAGGAGCCAACGACACCTCTGCACAAATCATTGCTAAAGAGGGCCTGCACCGATACCTGGACACTGATCATGTGCTGGCCGATCCCAAAGCGCATTATCAGGTTAATATTTTTAAGAACCCAATAAGACTCGAGACCGCCATACCCGGAACCGTCGCCTACTGCGATTCAGCCAAGGAAGATGCACTGATCACCCTCCCCAAACAAGCCGAAAAATTTAACTACGGCATGCTCACCCGCGATGA
>JBFHVM010000275.1:0-3991 GCA_041589495.1 Oleiphilaceae bacterium
TCAATGCCTTCGGCGACCACACCATAACCCAGGTTGTGGCACATATTGATTGTAGTGCTTACGATCACTTCATCATCGGCATTAGTGCTCATGTCGCAGATAAAAGACCGGTCGATCTTGATCTCATCTGCTGGCAGTTTTTTGATGTAAGACAAAGATGAGTGCCCGGTACCAAAATCGTCCACGGCGATCTTGACGCCAATGCGATGCAAATGTGTCAGCACGCGCAGAGCGTTGTCGGGGTTGAGCATTATGGCGGTTTCAGTAATTTCAATTTTGAGCCGTTCTGCGGGTACACCGTGCTTACTCAGCAAAGCCTGCAGGTTTCTGACCAGGTTGGCCTCGTGCAAATTGGCAGCCGAAATATTGATCGAAATATCCAGACTCTGGCCTTTATCAAGCAACTGGCGCAAAGCAAACAGGGCGTTATCGAATACCCAGGCCGTCAATGGCTTGATCATACCGGTTTGTTCGGCATCGGGGATAAATTCCATGGGCGGAATATAGCCGTATTCTGGATGATTCCAGCGTACGAGTGCCTCTGCACCAACGACGCTGCCACTTACCACGTCCAACTGTGGCTGAAAGTGCAGACTCAACTGGTTCTGATCAATCGCCGTCTGCAATTCACCCATCAGGCGTAAACGGCGTTCGCTGTAGGGGTTGAGGCTATGATCGTAGATGTATTCCGCCTCTTCCGAAAAGCCCATGGCAATCTGTGCTTGTTTGACCAGTTCCAGCGGCTCTTTACTGTGATTGGGATATAAGGCCGCACCCATGGTCATGCCCACATCGATCAGCATATCTTCGTACTCAACAGGCGCCGATAATTCCCTGCGCAAATGAGAGAACATATTTTTAAATCCGCCCGTATGGTGCAGCTCCAGCAAAAACACAAAGGCATAAGCCTCGTAGTGCGCAACCTGCTTGTCGCGGGTGATATGTAGCGCTTCGGATAGTCCTTCAATCTTTGCACACAGGCGGCGGGCAAAAACCGCGACAATTTTCTCGGCATTATCGTGCCCCAGCGTCTTCGCAATTTCATCACTGCGTCCGAGCGCTACCTTAACCACAGCGAAGCGTGGCGCGCTCTGATCAGCGACCAATCGTTCCATACACTCGAAGAGAGGAACCCGATTGGGCAAATTGGTACTTTGTTCGTGCGTGGAGCTGTACAGAAGCTGTTCCTCCGCCTCCATGCGCTCCTGCGTCGCGCGCAATTGCTCCTGTTGGGCACGAAAGCGCGCTTCTTTTTCACCATTCAATCGATCTGCCAAAGCAAAACTCAGCAGTATCGCTTCAGCGGCAGACCCCCAAATTGGTCCATACTCAGTGAACAGGTTGCTCGGTAACACCGCAAATTTGCTTAAAGCGGTACTCGCCGTACCAATCAGAAGCAGCAACCAGGCCACCGTATAATAACGCGCTGAACTCTGACCTTTGGTCCAGGCCACCGGGCCAGATACAAGTAAAAGCAGGCTGGCAATCACCACCAGCAAAACCGAGAATCTTGTTGAAGCGCTATAACTCAGACCAAATGCCCCTACCACACAGACCAAAGATGCGAGAGTCAACCAGCGCAACAGGGTTTCGAGCACCGGTGCATGCTGCTTTAAATCCAAAAAGGCCACTGCAAACAAGCAGGCAAACAGCATTGTAGCTGGCACCAGAACAAGCACACTGAGCTGGTGTACGCCGGGCAAGGATGGGTAGAAAAACTGAAACAATACGCCGTGCATCGCCGCCTGCATGAGCGCGAAACAACCGACGAATCCCACGTAATAGAGATAGGCTTTTTCTCGCACCGACGCGTATAGAAACAGGTTATAAAGCACCATCACCAGCATCATGCCGTAGTACAAAAACTTAAGTGCCAATTCGCTGCCATCATCCAAAAAGAATGTTTCTTGAGGCGCAAGGTTCAAGGGGAGCTGCACGGCACCTTCACTGGCGACACGCAGGTAAATATCAACGCTCTCTGACTTTTGCAACATTAAAGGGAAAGCGAACTTGCGGTGATGCAGAGGCCGCGATGCGAAACTGCGGGTATCGCCAGTGAAATAACGCTCAACCACTTTCCCGTCCTGCACAAAGAAGAGGTCGATCTCATCCAGCAAGGGGTAATCGATACTCAGTACGAGTTTATTATGTTTCTCAGACTGATTGATCAGCGTCGTACGGAACCAGAATACGCTGTCGGTATATCCAAGATTAGGGATCGCATCGGTGCTGCTCTGCCATATCAGACCGTGCTGACCGGTTTTGTTGTCCAGCAACAAATCACCCACCTCGAATTGCCCCCGCCTATCCTCGAATAGTTGCAGTTGCTGCCCCAATAAAACTGCGTCTCCCTGATACGCAAGAAAAAGCGGAAGTGTTGGCTGCGCCGACGTATATGAAGAAAGTAACCCAATAAAAACAAGCAGGCACCAATGGGCGGCGCTCTCAAAACAACCGGTTTGACGGACATTATTTTTTGTCATCAATGACATATCCCTTGCTGCGCCCTCGCAAAGCGCCACAGATTGAATAACGTTTTTATTTGCCTGACGTCAGAGCTAAATCGTTTGCCCATGTAGGGTCAGGATAATATTTCTGCTCCCCGCCTGTTCACGATGTTCGCCCAAATAAATACCCTGCCAGGTGCCGAGCGCCAACCTGCCATCAGTTACCGGTATGGTCAGCGAGGAGCCAAGTAAACTGCTTTTTATATGCGCAGTCATGTCATCGGGGCCCTCAAAGGTATGCTCAAAGTAACTGGTATCATCTGCCACGACATTGCGAAACCACGCTTCCATGTCCCGACGCACGCTGGCGTCTGCATTTTCGTTGATACTGAGCGATGCAGAGGTGTGCTGTATGAACACATGCAACAGCCCTGCCTGAACCTCTGCAATTTCGGGAAGTGCCGCTGTTATATCGTTTGTTATCAGATGAAAGCCTCTTTGCTTTGGGCCAATTTTCATGTTTTTCTGTATCCACATACCACCACAGACCGTTTATTTCTTGTGCACTAATGTTGTACTTTGTGACCGATTGAATCCGAAAACACAGCAAGATCGTACTTACAAAGGTAGCCTTGGAATTGCGGACTTTTAGGCAATATATCCATTGTCAGAATTTGTGACAATTCATATTTTTTTGAACAGGTCAGAGCTATTACGGTCTATGTGGTCTAAGCTAATGATTAGGGAAAGTGCCTGTCATAAATATGTGACATACAGACGAGTATTCCCACCAAATTCACCTTCAACGAGACCATTCTCTGCCGATAACAGTTCGGAGAGGCAATACAGGAAAGACATGAACGCGTAACCGATACATTGCTTCCAGGGGGCGATATGAGCATTTTTAGCCACTACCAATCTCGGTATGAATCCACTCAGCAGGAAGAGTTTACCTTAGAAGAGTACCTGCAGATCTGTAAGCAGGATCCCAGTGCTTACGCCACCGCCGCAGAACGTATGCTCATCGCCATTGGTGAGCCCGAATTGATCGACACCTCCAAAGACCCTCGCCTGAGCCGCATCTTTTCCAACAAAGTCATCAAACGTTATCCGGAATTTGACGAATTTTACGGCATGGAAGAATGCGTGGAGCAGATTGTCTCCTTCTTTAAACACGCAGCACAGGGACTTGAAGAGAAGAAACAGATTCTCTATTTATTGGGTCCTGTAGGCGGCGGCAAGTCATCGTTGGCTGAAAAACTCAAAGCATTGATGGAGAAAGTGCCCTTTTATGCCATTAAGGGCTCCCCAGTCAATGACAGCCCGCTTGCGCTCTTCAATGCCCTGGAAGACGGCAAGATTCTGGAAGAAGAATACGGCATACCCAGTCGTTATCTCGGTACTATTATGTCGCCCTGGGCCGTCAAGCGCCTGCACGAATACGGTGGCGATATCAGCAAATTCAAGATCGTAAAACTCTGGCCTTCCATTCTCGATCAGGTGGCCATCGCCAAAACCGAACCAGGTGACGAAAACAATCAGGA
>JBFHVM010000276.1:0-3988 GCA_041589495.1 Oleiphilaceae bacterium
ACCAGACATGGTTTTTCAACTTTAGCATATTCATTCACCCAGTCATCGATGTGCTTGCACCACTCAACACTGTGCGTATATGCCACTGGCGTGGACAGGGTTTGGGCGATCACTTTCTCTGCTTGCACATTAACCGAGGCCATCACCTGCGATTGGATCGGCACAAAATCGCTCTCTTCTTTATCGAGATCAACATGGCAAAAGTGCACGATGTGCAGGCTGGCATCAAATATTGCCGCCATTTGTTCCGCCTGCCTGATGGCAATCGGTGCTTGATCCACCAGGTCTGCAACTACCAGAATCTTGTTCATAATGGTTCCCCCGGTAATGCTTGCGACACAACTTTATAAGTATAGTTCACAAGCCATTAGGGCACACCCTTGGCAGTCAGGCTATATGCGCGACTTTTGCTTATCTGCTATCAGGGACATGACGTAGCCAAGCCCATGACTGCTGCAGAGTTCACGGGTTATTTGTCAAGCAGGGACAAACACGCCTTTGGTCAAATGGCCTGAACAGTTACGCAATAGACGGGAGACATAAACTGCCTCCCATCGGCAATTCAAAGTACCTTCAACTCAAAGTACCTTCAACGCCGCCTCGTAGTCCGGCTCGTCAGCCGTTTCGGCAACTTGCTCCGTATGCAATACCTTGCCATCTTCGCCAATCACAACTACTGATCGTGACAACAAGCCTTTTAATGGGCCGTTAGAGAATGCCACGCCGTAGTCATCGCCAAAGCTAGAACGGAATGCCGAGCCAACTTTTACATTGCTCAAACCCTCTGCACCGCAGAAACGAGCCATAGCAAAAGGCAAGTCCATTGAGACACAAACCACTGTCGTATTGTCCAGCGAAGAAGCCTGTTCGTTGAACTTACGTACCGACATGGCACAGGTTGGCGTGTCGACGGAAGGAAAGATATTCAGCACAACACGCTGGCCGTTTAAGGACTCTGAAGAAAGTTCGGAAAGATCATCCTGTACCAGATTGAAAGCCGGTGCTGTGTTGCCAGTTGCTGGCAGTTGACCGACGGTTTCGACAGCATTGCCTTTGAGTGTCACTGTTGCCATGTGTTAAACCCCATTTTAATTGTGTATTAAATGTTGTTTTACCGCTGCAGCTAGCCTAACACATTAAATATGCACTGGTAGCAAATTATAGGAGCATTTCGGGGTCCGGGGCACGACCTGTTGGCATAGATGCCAACCTACAGGGCTCTGTAGGTCGACATTCATGTCGACGCGTTGATTGCTTCTAGGCGGGCACGGCTTGTTGGCATAAATGCCAACCTACAAGCGTTTTTCGTCCAGCGTCTCTCGCATGTAGGTCGACATTTATGTCGACGCGATGTTGGCCAAAATCCGGGCTCGACTTGTTGGCATAGATGCTAACCTACAAAAGCCCCCGGGGGGATATTACCTCCGGGGGCTTTCGTTTACCTAGAACTCGCCTTCGGCGAAGTCCATCAATGATGCCTTACCGGCTTGAATGTCGGCCAGTAATGCTGGTGCCTCGGCTTGAGCGATGCGGAAGAAGTGGTTGGCCGCTTTACGCTTGCCTTCCAAAAACTCCTCGCTGTAACGGCCTTTGGTTTCGTCTGCTTGCGTTTGCGAAGCCATGCGTGCCCACAAAGTGCCCATGGTGGTATAGGCAAACAGTCGTAACAAAGGTGTAGCGACAGCTCCAGCCTCTTCAGGATCTTTAACCGCGTTTTGCATCAACCAGCCCAGCGCTTGCTGCAGCTGCTGCAGGAGCGAACGACTGGCCGTGAGGTGGGCTTCTTCCGTCACATCGGCAAGCACGCCCTCAATGGCCTTAAAATAGGAGCGTGGTAATCGACCACCATGCAAACCTAGTTTTCGGCCAACCAAGTCCATGGCCTGAATACCATTGGTGCCTTCATAGATACGCGCGATACGACCATCTCGCATGAGCTGTTCGACAGGCCAGTCCTGGGTGAAACCGGAGCCTCCCATGGATTGCAGGGCTTGATCACAAGAGAAAAAACCTTCGTCGGTTAAAAAGCTTTTGACCACTGGCGTCATTAACTGGAACACGTCATCGGCAAACTCGCGTTGTGCATCATCATCATGCGCATGGGCAATATCCAGATACTGCGCTGTCCAGTAGGCCATGGCACGCATCCCCTCTACCATCACCTTTTGACGGGTGAGCATTCGACGTACGTCCGGGTGCACAATAATGGGATCAGCCTTGCCGTCGGGATTTTTGGGGCCCGACAAGGATCGGCTTTGCAGGCGGTCTTTGGCAAAGGCCAGCGACACCTGATAGGCAGTTTCTGCGAGGCCCAAGCCCTGAATGCCAACCATGATGCGTGCTGCATTCATCATGGTGAACATACACTTAAGGCCCTCGTTCTCTTTACCCACAAGCCAGCCCTTCGCACCTTCAAAGTTCATTACACAGGTGGCCGAAGCCTTAATACCCATTTTGTGTTCAAGACCGCCGCAGAAGGCAGAGTTGCGCGAACCGTCTTCGAGCACCTTGGGCACCACGAACAGGGAGATCCCTTTACTGCCCTCTGGCGCATCAGGAAGCTTGGCC
The DNA here is from genome assembly GCA_041589495.1 of Oleiphilaceae bacterium. Taxonomy (GTDB): domain Bacteria; phylum Pseudomonadota; class Gammaproteobacteria; order Pseudomonadales; family Oleiphilaceae; genus PZPK01. The sequence goes on from JBFHVM010000276.1 coordinate 2,569, forward strand.
AAAACCAAGTGGACAATATTGTCGGTTAAATCGTGCTCACCTCCAGTGATCCATATCTTGGTACCGCTAATGGCATAGCTGCCGTCACCCTGCGGCTCTGCTTTGGTGGTGATCAGGCCGAGGTCGGTACCACACTGAGGCTCTGTCAGACACATGGTTCCGGTCCACTCCCCTGCAATGAGTTTGGGCAAGTAGTAGTCTTTTTGCTCTGGCGTTCCATGCTGTGTCAAACAGTCAATGGCGCCATGCGATAGCCCAGGGTACATACCAAAGGAAAGGTTGGTGGAGCAGACCATTTCGTCTACCACGTTTTTCAACAGATGAGGCAAGCCCTGACCGCCGTATTCAGTGCTCGACGACAAACCGCTCCAGCCACCCTGGCTGTATTGCTGATAGGCTTCTTTGAAGCCTCTGGGAGTAGTGACAGTTTTGCTCTCAGGATCGTACTGACATCCCTCGCGATCGCCGCTGGTATTCACCGCCTGCAAAGCGGTTTCTGCCAATTTTCCGGCCTCTTCGACCACAGCGCGTTGAATGTCTTCGGGCGCGTCCTCATAGCCAGGAAGCTTTGACAAATCCCCTGCCTTGAGGAGATCGAACAAAACAAAATTGATGTTATCCAAAGGCGTTTTGTAATGATTCACGAATTACCTCTTCCATTTTTTGGTGATAAAGGCGCGCAAGCGAGGCCAAGCCCACCCGCCAGAGTGTTGGGGTTATTGCTTTAAAGCGTCTGACGTCCGACGTCCAACGTCAGACTCAGATTTTCAGTGGACGGTGTCCTGACCTACCATTTCAAAATAGGCATTGGATTGACGCAAAGAAATTGTTTCTACGCCGTGGCTTTCAAGCCACTCTTTGGCTAAAGCCAGGCTTTTGAACGCATGATCGGCTCGCTCGACAATCTCGCCTTCGGGAGACATTTCAAACGCGAGATAGTGGTCACCTTCCAGCGACCAGATAACACCGGTGTTTTCAGATTTACTTCCAAAACTCATTAGTTTCTCAAACATAATGACCTCCTCATTGTGTAAGGAAAATTACGAGGACTAACGCTTTTTAGATCTCTGTGGTGGGGAAAGAAATCCCATTATGCGCCTATGATTAGCGACATACTAGTGCCAAGCAACGAATGCGTTAACTCAGTGCACTGGGTGCCACTCGCCGCCATGATAGGTGTTCAATACCCCATCGATGTAAGCGATAAGATCCAGACCATCGAGTTTCCCGCCTACGTCATCGATGCGGTGCTGATAGGCCTCGAGCGCCGGTTCCAGTTCATCAAAATCGTGCTGCAGCAGGGTTTCACCCTGTTGGGCAATCAGTGTAATACCGGTCAGCATGCGTCTTACCCCCTCTAAAAATGGTCTGTGACAGGGGTTTTACGGGGCTACCAGTCAATTGGTTTTTCATCCCAGTC
>JBFHVM010000277.1:0-3914 GCA_041589495.1 Oleiphilaceae bacterium
ACGCTATTCGCTGTTTTGTTGAAACGCCGTCACTTCCAACGAGTGCCGTTGAAGATTTGTCCCGGCACTGCTTTCACTTTGCGCAAAAAACGCCGCGTGAAATTGCCATGGCTGGCCTGCGTGCCTCGCACATTCAGGAGTTGGTGCAGTACCGCTTTGTCGAAACGCAGGCGGAATATGAGGCCGTGCTTAAGTTGCGTCGCAAGGCCTTGGCATCAAAAGGGCTGTGCGCAAAAGACGAGCCCATTGCTCGCTTTGCTCTGCAACAGGATGCCTACGGCCGCATCCTCATTGCATTTCATAATGCCCGAGTGATTGGCGCGGCCTTGCTGGTATTTGGTGAGCGCGGTGAGAAGCCCTTTGAGCTGGATGGTCTGATTCCCCTGAGTCGTTTTGTGGAGCTTCCTAATTACGACGAAATTATGGAAATCACGGCAATCTGTATTGAACGACACTACCAGGAAACTGACGTGTGGCACGGGGTGTTCGAGAACATGTATCGAGAAGGGCTGTCTGCCGGCAAGAAGTATGTAATGGTATCGTGCGAGCCTGAACAAATGGCACGCTTCAGTCGCATGGGCTTTACCGCGACGAGTATTCAGTTCCCCAACCTCCATGATAAGACAGTACAAATGTCGGTATTGGTTTTGAATAAAGATACGGGTAAAACAGGCAAGGGCATGAACCCCATTCTGTGGTGGCAGGTGTGGGGAGCTGTGAGCGTGCACTTGTACCAGCGGCGAATTATCGAATACAGCTGGCGACAGAAATTACGCGTCTATATTAATCAGGGCTTATTTCAGGCTTCGCGAGCCATTAAGCGCCTCTTGGGTATTTAGCCGTCGCCTGACCGAGGGACAACTATGAGTGATGTATACCAAAAGCTGCCATCGAGAAACGTGTTGGGAAGCGAGCTGAGCAGTTGCTCAACGGAGCCCATAACCGGGTTCTACAGGGATGGGCACTGTAATACCTGTGCCGGAGATCATGGCGTGCATACGGTATGTTGCAACGTCACGCAGGCGTTTTTGGAATTCTCGCGCTTTCAGGGTAATGATTTGAGCACGCCGCGACCCGAGTTCGGTTTTCCCGGACTCAAAGAAGGGGACAGCTGGTGCCTGTGCGCCGGCCGCTGGCTCGAAGCCTATGAGGCTGGCATGGCACCCAACGTGCATTTGCTGGCTACACACGAACAGACGCTCGAGATTGTTCCTCTCGAGTTGCTAAAGCAGTTTGCCGTGGATTTGCACTAACGCCCCGGGGGGCGTTGTGCGGAGTCGTTCGCTTAGGCTGGCGTCACGTTCTCTGCTTGTGGACCCTTGCGACCTTCACCTTCGGTAAAAGTAACGGGTTGTCCTTCTGCGAGAGTCTTGAAACCATCACCCAGGATGTTGCTGAAATGGACAAACAGATCGGGGCCGTTTTCACGCTGAATGAAACCAAATCCTTTTGCCTCATTGAACCACTTAACGGTTCCCATAAGCTTATCTGACATATCTAACCTACTTTCTCTGTATTTATAACTATCTGTTGTGCGTCTGCTGGTTAAGTAAGAATTTTAATTAACCACTGCGACTTCTACTCAAACACCCATGTTCACCCGCTTTTGTCGCTTCCTTACTGCAAGCGGGGTGTAAAAACGTGGACACGTTCGTACACTCCTTCGACTAAAGCCACAAGAGCTAAGGCTTATATAGAAGTGTAGTAGATGTCTCCGTAAATCAACAAAGACAGCGCACAAATATGCAAAAAAGAGAGCTGGATCATGTACTGAAGTCGCAACAATGGGAGAAACCCGATTTGATGTGTGTATAGAGGGGAGTGCTGAGCAACACTGAGTGTTTTAGATCACACACTTTTACCCTATAATGCGGAGCCAGTTTAGGCCCTCTAACATAATTACATTCCGATGAGGTGATAAGTGAACAGTTTGATGAGAGTTTTGGCAGTTCTGGCGGGCAGCTTGCTCGTGGTATTGGCAGCAAATGCCGCCATGGACAACAAGTCGATCGCAGATCGTATTAAGCCCGTAGGAACCGTATGTGTTGAGGGTGAAGAGTGTGGTGCAGCTTCGGCGGCGGCAGATTCAGGGCCCAAAAGCCCTGAAGATATTTACCAGGCTTCCTGCTTTGGTTGCCATGGTACCGGTGCGTTGAATGCACCAAAGTTTGGTGATGCGACTGCCTGGAGCGCACGTCTCGACAAGGGAGTGGATCAGTTGGTGTCAAATGCGATAAACGGTATTAATGCAATGCCACCCAAAGGCACCTGCGGTAGTTGTAGCGATGACGATATCGCGGCAACCGTGCAATACATGCTGGATAACAGCAAGTAAGCGATAAAATCAAAAAGGCCCGGCTATGCCGGGCTTTTTTATGCGTGATTAAGCGGGTTTAGTCTTTCCTTGCCCGTTTCTCTTTCTTTTTGCCGGGTTTGGCTTTCGCTCCCTTCTTGGGAGGCGCGCCTTTTTTGGGGGTGCCTTTGGCCTTGCGCTTGCGTGGTGTGCTGTCGGACTTGGGGGCTTCGCTGAACGGGCGTAGATTCAAGGGGCGGTTGGCTACGCGAGTTTTGCTCAACACTTTGAGCAAGGCGTTGGGCATGCCCTCAGGTAGATCAACGGTTGTCACCCCGTCATAAATTTCAATCTGGCCGATATACTCGCTGGAAAGGTCAGCGGCATTGGCGATGGCCGCAACAAATTGTGCCGGCTTGGCACCGTCTCTGCGGCCTACCGTCATCACGTAGCGGGTAAGTGCTACATCCGGATGCTCGCGCAATGGGCGGATGGGGCCTGCTGCCGGTGCGTCGCCTTTTTTATGGCGCGGCTCATCATCTTCATTTTGCTTGGTCCGGAGTTTGTTGTCGCCCTTGGTATCGAGTAACAGTGGCTGATCACCACAGTGCAGGTGTGCGAGTGCCGCCGCCAGTTGCATGGGGTCGAGCTCTTTGTCGCGTTGCAGCTCGTTCAACAGTTCGCTGAAGAAGCTGATATCTTCCTCTTCAATGGTGTTGACGATGTTCTGTTTGAATTGTTCGACACGCAGCGCATTGATCTCGGCGGCCGTGGGAATCTGCATTGGCTCAATGCTCTTGCCGCTGGCTTTTTCAATGGACCGCAGCATACGTTTTTCGCGTGGAGCAATAAACAGAATCGCATCGCCGCTACGTCCGGCTCTGCCTGTGCGACCAATGCGGTGAATGTAGGACTCCGTGTCGTAAGGTACGTCGTAGTTGATAACGTGGCTGATGCGCTCTACATCCAGGCCGCGCGCTACCACATCGGTGGCGACCAAAATATCAATCTGGCCTTTTTTCAGGCGGTCGACCACTTTTTCTCTAGCTGCCTGGGGAATGTCACCATTGAGTGCTGCTGCGGAAAAGCCACGTGCATTGAGTTTGTTGGCCAATTCTTCGGTGGCCAGTTTGGTGCGCACAAAGATAATCATGCCGTCGAAGTCTTCGACTTCGAGAACGCGGGTCAATGCATCGAGCTTGTGAACGCCTGCGGTTACCCAGTAGCGCTGGCGAATGGTGCTGGCGGTGTTGGTTTTGGAGGCGATTTTGATATGTTCCGGGTCGCGCAGGTAAGTATCGGCAACCCGCTTGATTTCGCGCGGCATGGTGGCCGAAAACAGGGCGATCTGGCGCTCTTCTGGTGTTTGCTCGAGAATCCAGGTTACGTCATCGATAAAGCCCATGCGCAGCATTTCATCGGCTTCATCCAATACCAGTGTGCGCAAAGTATTCAGTTTGAGAGTGCCGCGGCGCATATGATCCATGACGCGTCCCGGGGTGCCCACAACGACTTGTACGCCACGCTTCAGTTGGCGCAATTGGTTGGTGTAGCTCTGGCCACCATAAATGGGTAACACATGAAAATTATCAAGATGCTTGGCATAGCTCTGACACGCCTC
>JBFHVM010000278.1:0-3907 GCA_041589495.1 Oleiphilaceae bacterium
CCGAGGAACAAGGGGCTGTGGTGTTATTGCATGATATGGAGCAGCACGCCGACTGGCCCTATCTGATTCGGCCCATGCGTGAAGCCTTGCCCGATTCGGGGTGGTACACCCTGTCGTTTAATCTGCCCGATGGTGGTGGCACAGCGCTGCCCGAACGAACGCTGGCTGCCAAGGAACGCGATGAGCTGATTGTCACGCCGGTCGTGCGTGCGGCTTTGGAGCGTGCCAACCTGAAAGTCTCCGGTTCTGGTGGGGCGGGTGAAGCCGGTGAGGGAGAACGAGCTTCTGGCGTTGAAGGTGATGATGCCGAAACCGGATCAGAAACCGAAAACTCGGCGACGGAAGATTCCGCCTCGGTGGACATAGATCTGGAAGAAAAACAGGCCCCCAAAAGACCGCCCGTTGCTTATGAAGTGCGCGCACAGTTGCATTTGAAGGCGGCGCTGGACCATATCGACCAGCAGGGTTATCAGAATATTATTATGGTGGCCTATCGTGCTGGCGCGAATACCGCGCTGGAATATATCGAGCCCATCGCGGCGACCATGCCGGCTTTGGGGTTTGCGCTGGTCTTAATTGACCCTGAGTTGAAAGAGGCCTACCAGATTGATTTATCAAAGGCTTTCGCCGAAAAGTTTAAGCCCCCTGTGCTCGATATTTACAATAGTATTGATTTAGGGGCACCTAAACTGGCCAAACAGCGTGCTGCTGGTGCCCGTGTTGCCGAGATGAAAAATTTCCGTCAGATTAAACTCAACACGATCGAAAGTGGCAGCTTTCAGGAAATGATTATTCGCCGCGTACGGGCCTGGATGATGACGCAGGCGCCGGGCATGGCCGCCACCCGCGTCATGGATCGCAGACGTTAGCTCTGATGAGCTGCGACCAGTTCCAGGAGAGTGTCCTGTCTGAGTTTCATATCTGGCCGCATAAAACCGGTTTTTTCCAGTTCATTGAACATGGGTAAGATTTTGGCACCGGTAAAATAGCAGCTGAAGGCATGTTTGCGAATGAACTGGTCGATGATCATAGCCTTTGCCCACTCTTGGTTACGTTCTCCGGCGTTGGCTGCTTCAAATTCTTCGCTCATCGGCACAAAGGCCTCTTCTTGCGTTATCGGGTGTTGCTTGACCAGGAACCGTTGCAGCAAGTAATTGCATATTTTTATGCCAATTTCCCGTTGCCCCAGTTCAAAAGCGATGCGTGTGTAGCTGCAAAGCCGCTCGAAGCGCGATTCTCCTTTATTGAGCGCTTCGACAAGTCGGCCGAAGGCGTACAATAGGTGCTGGTAGCGCTGTTGCATGGGAAGTTTGTTGTCAGTGGACGCAATATAGGCGTTCAAACCTGTGCGGTAGCCTTCGTCTTCGCTGGGAACTCCATTCAGAGCTGGATGATCTGTAGTTGTAGCCAGTGGCGCCTTGTTAGTCACCAATTGTCCCTTAGCTTTCAGTTTCTCTGCTGCCGTGCTTTTACAGGCAAACAGGTTGAGCAGATAGCCATCTATGCCCTGTTGAGGGTTGAATGGGGCTAATACATTCAGGCCGGGAATCAAGCGGTAGATCTCAAAACCGAGCGCAGTAAAAGCGTTGAGCAGACCTTGGTTTATCTGGTTGCCATGTTTCAGCTCAAACATAACCAGTGGGTCTAGCTTTGTTAGAGTCTGTTCGGCCCCCTTGAGAATATTGACTTCTTCGCCCTCGGCATCGAGCTTGATAAAATCGATATCGGTCCACTCGTAACGTTGCAGACATTCATCAAGCGTCTGCAGTTCGATAGTAATCTTTTCGGCATTAGCGTCAGTGGAATGCAGGGAGTTGAGCTCGGCATTGGACGATGCATAAAAACTCGCTGTACCAGCCTCTGCGGATAAGCCTGCCTCAATAACTTCGACTTTCGATTCGTAGCTGTTGGCGGTGATAGATTCTCGCAATGCTCGGGCTGTGTTTGGAGTTGGTTCAAAGCACCACAACTTACCCTCGTCCCCAAGTCGCCCCGCGATGGCCATGCTGTACAGGCCATAATTGGCACCGATATCGAGCACCTGCATGTCTGGTTGGATAAAAGATCGAACGAAGTGTATTTCGTCCTCAAACCAGTCCCGTTGTTCCCGCAGGACAAAGTTGGACATAAGTTTAATATCGGTAGGGGCACAGATCTGGGTGCCGTCTGCCAGTTTTATCAGATCGGTTGCGATATCCATGGGGCTAAATCTTACGTTATTTTTAGTAGATATCGAGTCTACACGAGCCTTTACAGGGGGCGTGTGGATTTTACTGATCTTGTGAACTGTTGCGCTAACACTTCACAAAAATTAACTTCATGATTCTGGTTTAGTGTCGGCCCCGTTTTTTGGTGCGTCGGTTTGTGCGCTTTGCAGCCACTCAGTATAGTCTGAGGCTTTTTTCTGAGTGATGACTTCGAGGCGTTTAATTTTCGTATCAAACTCTTCAAATACCTTACTGCGCTCGTCGCGAAGTTCTGCGATGTCGGCTTGGGCATTTTCTATATCGTTTTTGAACGCTTTAATGCTGGCGATAATGCTCTCGGGGATAGTTCGTCCACTACGTTGTATATTGGCTGCCTTGCCTTCCTGCTTTATGATCTCGCTCTCTGTCGACTCTATCTGGCTGAGTTTTACCTGAATCACGCCTTCAATATCCTGAATGCGCCGTTTTAATACCCGAACAGCGTCATCCGGGTGGCTGTATAATTGGCGTAGCTCATTGTCGATGCGTTGCTGTTCCAATCGCGCGGCTTCTAATTGTTTCTGTCGTTCTTTCTCGGCTTCGCGAGCGGCAATCTGCTCGGGCGTCAGGGCCGGAGGGACGCGTTCGATCAAGCGCCCGCGCTCATTGAGAATATCATAGCCCTTGCCGACGTACTGCGGAGGTATCGTACTGTTGAGCACGGTTTTGCCCTGATCATCCTTATAGCGATAGAGCTGGGCGCCTTGGGCACAATGCATAAAAGCAAAGCCCGCCAGCAGGACAATGAGTGAAAGTGAAAAACGCTTGTGTTGCCAGGTACTGATCATCAAAAGTTAGGTGTCTTAGTGTGAAATAGCTCTTTGCGCTTTAAATGGCGCAGTTCTACATCTTTTTAGCATAGTCGCAATCGGTATACTATGCGCTTTCCAAATTATTACAGGGGCAACAGGCAGTATTGTGTTTTGGGATTCAGATTTTGTTCTGTTGCTCGTGGTTTCGTTATTTGCCAATGGCATGAGCGCGCTTGCTGGCGGCGGCGCAGGGCTGTTGCAATTCCCCATCCTGTTATTTCTCGGGTTGAGTTTCGCGACGGCCCTGGCCACCCATAAAGTGGCGAGTGTCGCCTTGGGGGTTGGGGCGAGCTTAAGGCACATGCGCGAGCGTGCGCTTTCTTTGCGTCTAGCACTGTTCGTGCTGGCCTGGGGCGTGCCGGGGGTTGTGCTGGGAGCTTTGGTAATACTGGAAGTACCCGATCGTTGGGCCACAATCGCACTGGGGCTATTGACCATGGGGCTTGGTATGTATTCCGCGCTGTCGAAGAATCTGGGGTTACAGGCGCAGCACAAGATGCAATCGCGTTTGGATTGGATATTGGGTGGTTTAGGTCTGTTGTTCATTGGTTTTCTGAACGGTTCTATTACCTCGGGTACGGGGCTGTTCGTGACCATGTGGCTGGTGCTCTGGTTTGGTCTGGATTATCAGCGCGCAGTCGCCTATACCCTCGTGCTGGTGGGTCTGGTATGGAATGGCTTGGGGGCGCTCACGCTGGCGCTGCAGACTGAAGTCAAATGGGCCTGGGTGCTGCCTTTAGTGCTGGGCGCTTTGGCGGGCGGTTATATTGGTGCGCATTGGTCGGTGGTGAAGGGTAGCAGACTGGTCAAGCGCTGTTTCGAGGGCTTGACCATTCTGGTCGGTGTATC
>JBFHVM010000279.1:0-3876 GCA_041589495.1 Oleiphilaceae bacterium
GGCACCGGCGTCTCGGCATGAAACAGTTTAAAGTGAAATACGCGATCGTCTTCATCAATGGCACGATAAAAGCTCATGCTCAAGGGACGCCCCTCACTCACCTCCTCTATGTGCGCAATATCGATAGCTGCTCGCCGCGGAGAGAACTCCTCCCGATAGCTTGAAGAGAATGCATTGCGATAGCGATTGATGTAGCGATTGGCCTGCTCTTCGCCATAGGTTTCGAACAGGGAGGATTCCAAATCGTCCTGCCAAGATTGCGCCACAGCGATGATCTTGGACTCAAGCTCTTTGACGTTGAGAGCGCGATCTTCGACCGGATCGATCTTGATATTAAACTGCGTGCGTGCCAACACGGACTCCGAAATAAAGGTATTGAAGTCGATGTCTTGCCCATTGAGATCCGTCATCAGAATATTCTGAATCTTGAGACGCAGATCGGTGTTATAGATGTCACGTGGCACATACACCAAACAGGTGACAAAACGCCCAAAAGCATCCTCACGCATAAACAGGCGAATCTGGCGGCGTTCCTGAATAAACAGGGTACCCATTACCACCTCATGCAGCTCATCGGCATCTATCTGGAAGAGCTCATCACGAGGATAGACTGCGAGCAATTGTTCCAGCTCTTTACCGCTGTAATCGGTGGGGCTCAATCCCGATTTTCGCAGTACCTTTTTAATCTTCTTGCGAAGAACAGGAATGTCATGCGGACTCTCGTGAAAGACGCGAGAGGTGTACAAACCGAGGAATCTCCTATCTCCAATAACATTACCCTTGGCATCAAAACGCTTGATGGTAATGTAATCGGGATAAGCAGGGCGATGCACGCGTGAACGTTTAGACGACTTGGCAAAGGTGAACAGTTCTTTGCTAAGAATATGCTCCCGAGCTTTTTCACCTACCACATCCAGATCAATCTCCTGCAAGTGTTCGTAATGATTTTTTAGGATACCCAGTTCAGTACCCTCCACTTGAATTAAACGCTGTTTCTTACCCTTCTTTTCCAGCTTGTACTCGACATAACCCATGAATGTGAAATGATCCGCTGCCATCCATTTTAAAAACTCACTGGCTTCTTCACAGTCAGCATCACTCGCAACCGCATTATTACCCGCCTTTAACTCATTAGCGATGGAATTAGCATGCTCCAACATGGACGGATAATCAGACACTGTGGTTTCGACATCGAGCATTACCGATTCAATCGCATCTTTGAGTGAAGTCACTGAGTCAGGATCACTATGCCGATCCAACTCAACAAATAAAATCGCCTCGCCCTTTCTGTTTTTGCGTGACTTGCGATCAAGCAGTTTGGTGACCCTACCTTTTTCATCACGTTCAGCAAAAAGTATAGAATGTTGTATACCGTGTATTTTGACCTCACGACGCGTCAACTCCATGCGCACAGAGTCAATAATGAAAGGCATGTTCTCGTGCATAACCGCCAATACCGTATGCGTAGACTGCCAACCGTGCTCTTCAAGATTGGGATTGAACACCTCTATCTTCGCCGAAGGCTCTTTAAAGTCCTGAACAAACTTCCAGAAAGACGTGATCGAGCCCAGCACATCAGACAAACGCCGACCATTAAATTCATCGATGAATACGCCCACAAATAGCTGATCGACAAAGTCGGTTACCTGCTGCGCTTCAGACTTATTCAGGTTATCGCTGATGGCTTGATTTACTTGTTCGAGAAATTTCTTTTTATTACTGGTATCGACTAATTTCATGCACAGCTCTCTCTGTTTTGGCTTAGCGGCACTTGCACAACACACGCAGAATCTTAATTTGCCTCCGGATTCCGCCAACCTTGAAATGTCGTCCGCCACCCCTATTTCGTTTTTTGTGCCTGGCGGATCATCGTGTTCACATGGCCACAAATCACAATTAAGAATAGTTCATAGACCAGAAATTGCTTATTTAGAATCAATCTATTAAGTTGAGCGGCCGCCTGCACAGCAGCAGGTTTACTGGGTTTACAGAGGTGAAATAAAGTTTATGAGTGCGCGAGCAGCCTTTTCTTCTCTCAAGCAAGCCATGAGCGAAAGCATTATCGGGCAACACCACTTGGTTGAACGTCTGCTCATTACGTTGCTCGCAGATGGTCATCTGTTGGTGGAAGGCGCGCCAGGATTGGCAAAAACCAAGGCCATTAAAGAGCTTGCTGATCGCGTTCAGGGAAGTTTTCAACGCATTCAGTTCACACCGGACCTGCTACCCTCCGATGTCACTGGCACAGAAATCTATCGCATTGAAGATGGTGCATTTCACTTCCAAAAAGGTCCAATATTTCACAACCTCGTGCTTGCCGACGAAATTAACAGGGCGCCAGCTAAGGTACAATCAGCACTGCTGGAAGCAATGGCCGAACGTCAGGTGAGTGTGGGTAAGGAAACCTTTTCTCTCGACAAACTGTTTTTGGTCATGGCAACACAAAACCCTATCGAGCAAGAAGGCACCTACCCGTTGCCAGAGGCCCAGCTAGACCGATTCGTGATGCACATACGGATCCAATATCCTGATCTCGAAGCAGAGAAACAGATTCTGCGCTTGGCTCGGGATGAGCAGGCGCGGATTGATCACGATGTAAATCCGCAAACGATTGAGATCCCCCAAAGTGAAATTTTTGCCGCACGCGAAGAAGTCCGACAGCTTCATATGAGTGAAGCCGTTGAGGAATACATCGTACAGCTCACCATGGCGACACGAGAGCCTCACCATTACGGCGACGATCTGGCACGCTGGATCGACTTTGGTTGCAGCCCGCGCGGCACGATTGCGCTCGATCGCTGTGCCCGGGCCCACGCCTGGCTGCAGGAAAAAGACTTTGTTAGCCCTGATGATGTACGCGCAGTACTTCACGATACCTTCCGCCATCGCATACTGGTCAGTTTCGAAGCTGAAGCCGATGGCATCACGGCCGACAAGGTCATCAACGAACTTATTCTGCGAGTCCCCGTCGCCTGAGCGAGGCAGTTATGCTGGGCGTTAAAGGTAGCACACAAATAACACAGCCAAGCGGCGGTGGCGCCTATTGCGACACGGCTCAGCTGATGGCACTTCGTTGGCAGGCGCAGCACTTAACGCTGCCCAAAGCAAGACGCGTGAGCCGCCCTCAAAGCGGTATGCACCGTTCGCGCTTTCGTGGTCGCGGAATGGAATTTTCGGAGGTGCGTGTCTATCAACCCGGTGACGATGTGCGCAGTATCGACTGGCGCGTAACAGCCCGCCGCCAAACCCCTCATACTCGTCTATACAATGAAGAGCGCGAACGGCCAGTAATGATTCTATGCGATCAGAGCCACAGCCAGTTTTTTGGAAGCCGCCGGGCATTCAAGTCCGTTCGCGCAGCCGAAGCCGCAGCACTATTTGCCTGGACCGCACTAGCGCACAATGACCGTGTGGGAGGTATTGTATTTGGCGATCAAGGCCATCACGAAACTCGGCCGGCTCGCAGCCGCAAAAATCTGCTGCGTTTTCTACAATCGATAAGCGTTTTCAATAATGCTCTTGGCAAGCCGGGCGATCGCTTCGAAAACAATGCTCACGGCCAGAACTTTAAAGAGGTACTCACCGAAACGCTCCGGGTTGTAAAACCCGGCACACTCATTGTACTGATTAGCGATTTTATCCATCTGGATAATGACAACGAAATGCTCATATCACGACTTAGCCAGCACAATGAACTGCTGCTAATTGAGACCTGTGATGAACTTGAGCAACAGATGCCACCACCAGGACGCTACCCGGTTAGCCAGGGTGAGCACACCCTGCTATGGGATACACGCCATAAGTACGCACGTGAACGCTATCGGGAATGGATTCAACTCAGGCAGGAACGCCTGAATAAAATGGCTTTAAAATACC
>JBFHVM010000280.1:0-3824 GCA_041589495.1 Oleiphilaceae bacterium
AAAAACCGGTATAATGCGCGCCCGCTGCAATCACAGGCTAATCGAGGTAAGTATGCAGTCTTTGCTTGGTGCCGAAAAGTACGAATTCAACAAGTTACAGAAAAAGCTGCGCAGCGGTATGGGCCGCGCCATCGCCGACTTTAATATGATTGAAGATGGCGATCGCATTATGGTCTGCCTTTCTGGTGGTAAAGACAGCTACACTATGCTCAGCATTTTGCAGAGTCTGCAGAAAAATGCCCCCATCAGCTTTGAGCTGGTGGCGGTGAATCTGGATCAGAAACAGCCGGGCTTCCCTGAGCATGTGTTGCCCGAATACCTCGAACAGCTGGGCGTGGAATACTACATCGTCGATCGTGACACCTATTCCATTGTTAAGTCCAAAATCCCCGAAGGAAAAACTACCTGCGGCCTGTGTTCACGCCTGCGCCGGGGTACCCTGTATTCCTTCGCCGAAGATATCAAAGCCAACAAAATTGCTTTGGGGCATCACAAGGATGACATCGTAGAAACCCTGTTTCTGAATATGTTCTATGGCTCCAAGCTCTCGGCGATGCCGCCCAAGCTGTTGTCTGACGATGGTCGTAATATCGTGATTCGCCCACTGGCCTATTGTCGCGAAAAAGACATCGCCCGCTTTGCCGAGATTCAGGAATATCCCATTATTCCCTGTAATCTCTGTGGCTCGCAGGAAAATCTTCAGCGTCAAGCCATCAAGCAGATGCTGCAGGACTGGGAAAAACAGCATCCCTCACGCATCGAATCGATTTTCAGCTCGCTGCAGAATATTGCGCCTTCCCAAATGGCCGATACCAAACTGTTCGATTTTGAGACCCTGCAGATTGATCGCAGCGGCGAGCGCAAGCCTTACGAGTTTGATCTGGATCAGACCATTTCTTCATCACGACCGAAAGACGATGAGGATATTGTGCAGATTCTGGAGTTTCAGTCGCCTAAGTGATTGGTCGGACGTCTGATGTCTGACGTCGGACGCGAGGGGTAACGGGCTTGTTTTGCTCATGATTTCGATGGCTTGGGCGCCTATACTGTAGGGGAGGTGCGTGGATATGACTGAGCCTTCGCAAGATAAAATCACCGTTTACTATGATGGCAGTTGCCCAAGTTGTGTGCGTGATCGCAAAGTCTATGAGGCTTTGAGTGGTCAGCGGGGCAACAGTGTCGACTGGTATGACATTACCAACAAGGATGACGAACTCAGGTGCCTGGGTATTGATCCAGTCAAAGCAATGAAAGAGCTGCATGTCAAAGACGGTGACAATCAAATACGGCAGGAAATGGACGCCTATATTCTATTAATGGAGCGAACGTTCTGGCTGCGCCCTTTGGCCTTGCTGCTGAAACGGAAATGGCTTAAATCCATCATTGCCAGATACTACCACTTCTCAGTGACTCGTCGTCTCAAACGCACGGGACGACTCTGAATCAATCCTGTCTTTTACCTATAAGAGCAATGGGTTAAGCACAAACCCGAATATACGCTTAAACCCCGCCACTGCTATACTTGTCTAAAGTTCGTGTTCCGATGCGAGGCTAGCCATAAAGCCACGGAGCTCAACTGTTTAGCCTCCGCCATCGTAAATTAACGACCCACTGGTGAGATATCACTGGGTGGTGAGTTAGGAGGTCGATTATGAGCACAACGCAGTTTTCCAGACATTATTATGTCTGTGACAGTTTGGATGAACTGGAAAAGGTCGAAGAAGAGCTGGAAGCCAATCATTTCGACCACGAACAGATTCATGTCTTAAGTCGGGATGATGCAGAGATATCCCAGCACAGTCATATTCATGCGGTACCTTCTTTGATGCAGCGCAATATTGTCCGATCAACACTGAAAGGTGCGGCGATAGGTATTTTCTTGGCGCCTCTTATGCTTCTGGTGGTTTCGTATACGCCAGCGCCTGCAGCCGTAGGCTGGATGCCCTTTATTTTTCTCGCCATTGTGATTCTGGGCTTTTGTACGTGGGAGGGTGGATTCGCCGGGATTCAGGAGCCGAATAAAGAGTTCGTCAGTTTTAATGGTCCTCTGGACGAAGGCAAACACGTATTTTTTGTGGATGTGTCTTCAGACCAAGAGGCAAAGCTCGCCGATATTCTAGAGCATCACCATAAATTGCAGCCTGCTGGAGATGGTCATTCAACCCCAGGACTTCTCATGAAAGCGCAGCACAGGTGGCATTCATTCAGAAAAGTATTTCCTTAAAGGCAGACCTGAGGGCAGGGCTACGGCACCTGCCCTCTGAATGCGCGAGGTGGTGACGCGGCGAGTAGCAGTAAGCAGTTTGTAGTTTACAGTCGTGATAGTGGAGTGTCATTTCATCTGTTAGGGACCTGTCAATTATGAAATTAGCTCTTGCCATCGTGTTACTGGTTGTCGGCTCCGTTCTATTCCATCTCTACAGCCCGTGGTGGTTTACACCGATCGCATCAAACTGGGACAGTATTGATACGACCGTCGACATAACATTGTGGGTGACCGGCAGCGTTTTCGTCGCGGTGAACCTGTTTTTAGCCTACGTTATCTTCCGTTACCGCTACAAAAAAAACCGCAAGTCTGAATACAATCCCGAAAACCGCAAGCTGGAGATCGGGCTAACCTGGCTGACGTCGCTGGGTATAGCGGCCATGCTGGCACCAGGCTTGATCGTCTGGGCGGATTTGATTAAGCCGCCTGCAGATAGCCTCGTGGTCGAAGCAGTGGGCCAGCAGTGGCAGTGGAGCTTTCGTTTTTCAGGTGCAGATGGTCAATTTGGTAAAACCCACGCATCCTTTCTAAGCCCGGATAATCCCTTTGGGCTGGACCCTGCCGACCCGCATGGGCAGGACGATATTCTGATCAACAGCAATGAATTGCATCTGCCGCTCGGACAAGCCATTAAGCTACGACTGCGCTCCAAAGATGTGCTGCATAATTTTGCTGTGCCGCAGTTTCGCGTGAAGATGGATCTCGTGCCCGGTTCAGTTTCTTCCTTATGGTTCACGCCAACACGTAATGGGCGTTTTGACATTCTTTGCCAAGAGCTCTGTGGCGTCGCGCACTTTGCCATGCGCGGATACGTGGTCATTGAAGATCAGGCTGACTATGAGCGCTGGCTGAGCAGCTTTCCCACATTTGCGCAACTCAATACCCCCCATGAAGTGGATCTCGCCAAGGGCGAAACCCTCTATGCCGTTTGCAGTGCCTGTCACGGCTTACAGGGCGAAGGCAATGCTCTGACGAACGCCCCCAAGCTGAGTGGTTTGTCCTTTGAATATCTTAAACGCCAGTTGCTCAACTACAAGCATGGCATCAGAGGGGCGGCCGAGGCGGATACCTTTGGTCGGCAGATGGCGACGATGATGGCGACTCTGCCAACAGTTGAGGACATTACGCACGTTAGCGCCTACATCGCCTCTTTGAAGGATCAGGACAGCCCGAACACGATTGATGGGCAGTTGGATAAGGGGCGTGTGTATTACAACAGTTGTGGTGTTTGCCACGGCGCGCATGGGGAGGGCAGTGAGTTCAATGGCGCGCCAAAGCTCGCCGGACAACATGACTGGTATCTGAAGAGACAAATTGAACAATTCAATCTTGGTATTCGTGGCGCACACGCCAATGATCAATTCGGACGGCAAATGCGTTTGATGGCGGCGGCTCTTAAGACGGATGAATCAATCAACGACTTGCTTGCCTATGTGAACGCGCTGCCGGTCGATACAACACACAATAAGGTCACCCTGCAGTCGGGCGAGCATGGAGGAGCAGGGCAATGAATCACAGTCATGTGGCGATTGCAGATCAACAGCCTGAATTGGGTCAT
>JBFHVM010000281.1:0-3760 GCA_041589495.1 Oleiphilaceae bacterium
ACACCACAACCGCACCGGGTATTTCTTCGAAGCCCTTCGAAATAAAGGTGCGCATGTCTTGCATGGCCGAAATGGCCTCTCTTACCTGGGCAATACGATTGGCCATTTGCTCGTAAAAGCGCCGGGGTTGTTGCTGTACGTCGAGGTTGAGATTGAGCTTGTCCAGGTATTCGCGAATCTGGCGCAATCGAGTGTCGTCGTCCCAGCCTAGGCCAACTTTATAGTGATCCTCACCGATGCGTAGTTTAATCCAGCTGGCGCCCTTGTCGTGATACCACTCGCCATATTCGAGTACCTTCACCGGGTTAAGGTTTTCCTTTTCGAAGCTGTGCAGCGGATGATTATTCTTGATCAGCAGGTAATGCTGTACTTTAAGCAGGGAGATCAGCGAAAGAAAAATGCGCTCTACAGAATGCTGGTTCACGCTGCGAAAGCTCAGGTCGGGCTCGTTGGTGAGTCGCTTTAGTTCCTGGCTCAAAAAACTGTTGAGATGGCGCATGCGCTGCCAACTCCACAAGGGATAGGCCAACAGGATACCCAGCACGCTATTCATGGGTGTAAACCAGCTACGATCGTGCTTGAGAAGTAAAAAGCTGAAGCACATGACGACCAGGATGAGCACCATAGCTGAGGGCATTACGTAAGTAGGCTTTAGGCGAGGAAAAACCAGTATAGGTATTAGAATAAAGGCAAAGGTGAGGAGATAGTTCCACACTTCGGCAACCGGGCGAATAACCGTGCCGGCCATAATGGCGGCAAAGGCATTAGCGTGTAGTTCTACCCCCGACATGGGGCGGTTAAGGCGTGATACCGGGGTGGGGATGACATCGCCGAGCCCCGCGGCGGTGGCGCCGATCAGTACGGTTTTGTCGCGGAACTCTTCGGCGGGTATACGATCCAGCATCACATCGAGATAACTATACGAAGGGTAGGTGCCACCGGGGCCCGCAAAGGGAATCATGCGGTATTCGGTATTGACGGCGACATAGGGTGCGGCGTGCGCGGCATGTGAGGACTTCATATAGCGAGTGAGTGGGTTGATTTCCATCGCCATCGCCATAGAGAGCGCAGGCCAGTGATCATCGCCTACGCCGGAGTTCAGGTACAGACCTCTGGCCAAGCCGTCTTCGTCTAGCTCAACATGCACGTGGCCCAAACCTTTCGCCGCATTGACCAGCTCGGGCAGAGGAAGGATTTCAGACAGCGCGTTGCCATAACTCAGAGGGTGAATATGTAAGGGCAACAAGACATTACCGTTCTGGCGAATGGCGCGAGCGAGCGCGATATCGTCTTCGGGATAGGTTTTGTCATACTCGGAAAACAGCACATCAAAGGCTATAAGTGCTGCGTTATATTCGGTGAGTTTTTCTACCAGCTGCGCATGTACGGCGCGTCGCCAGGGCCACTGACCAATGCCATTCAGGCTTTTCTCGTCAATCGAAACAATAACTATCTGCTTGTTAACGGGAGCGTTATTAACATTGATAAAGGCATCATAGGCCAGCAGATCGAGACGCTTGGCGGCTTGCGTATAAACCAAAAGGGCGCTGATACAGATCAGCGCCAGGGTGAGCAGATATTGTTCGATCGGGCGGGGGTCGTTGAATCCTTTAGACATATTCCCGGCTGACGCCTCTCCATTATCGGGGCCTGGTAGCCCTTTTTATTATTGCTCTGGTAGGTAGAGCTCTTTCACGGGCCCGTATTCGGATTGATACAGGTCGTTGCCAATGCCTTTTACCCGCGCATAGTAACGTTTACCGGGCGTGAGTTTAAGGTGGGCGCTGGTTTTGCCTATAGTTTCTTCTTTCAGAATGTTTTCGAAGCGAGAAGAATCGGCAACCTGTAAGCGATAGCCTTGCGCCTCATCCAGCTTGTTCCAGAATAGACCAACTTGGTTATCGAGATAGTTAACGCTGAGAATTTTAACCAGCTTCATTTTGCCTCGCACCGCTAGTGTACGAGTTTCGCTGAACCCTTCCTGGTTGGCATCGCCCAGGCTCGCTATACGCCAATAATACTGGCCCGGAGCAAGTGGTCTGTCCAGCAGGGCTTTGTTGGTGGTGGCAAACTCTTCGTCGCTGATGAGTTGTGTAAAGTCCGGGTCTTTGGCGACTTCTACGCGTGACAGGGTATTGGCATCACTCAGTTGCCAGCGGAATTGTGGTCGGGTGTTGTCCAGCGTACTGCCATCCAGCGGCGCCAGCAGTTCGGCAATGTCTGCGGCGACATCGACTTTTATAGCGGTTTTGGAATCCATGCCTTCAAAACCATTACTGTCTACGGCGCGCATGGCTACCAGGTAGTCGCCATTACCCAAATTATTCAGTTCGGCCTGCGGCTGTGCATTGCGCCCTTCACGCAAGCGTTGCTGGGAGTTATCGGTTACTTCGTAGCGGAAGCTGGCGGCTTCTGGGCTTTCCCAGGCAAGCAGAGCTGGCAGGTCACGCACAGTGCCTGCAAATTGTGGCTCTGGAGCAGGAGGTAGCGGTGTACGCTCAATTTGAGCGCGTTGTTTGTGAATGCGTGCGCCTTCCCCCGCATTCACTGCGGTGCTGCCATGTTCATGGCTAAAGGCGACTTGGCCTTCGGTGACTTCGATGGTGCTGCTTGGGCCATCGGTCTTTAGGCGGAACTTGGTTCCGCGTACGGCTGCGACTGCGGAAGGCGTGGTTATTTCGAACCGCGAGCCTTTTACCAGTGTGTTCACTTCGGTACTGAGAGCACCTTTTTTAAGACGCATGCGGGTGTCGACCATACCGGTTTGGCCGTAGTGCGAAAGCTTGTTAAAAACTAAAGAAGAGTCGGGCTCCAGGCGCAACAGCGAACCATCGGCAAAGCGGATTAGGGCGGTACCCTGGCGCGTCGAGATTTCATCACCCACGTTAACTTTCATGCCGGGCTTCAGAACGCTAAACCGGCTACTGTGTACTTTTTTTATCAATACACTACCGCTGGTTGAAAGGGTGCTGGCGGGCTTGGGCTGAAACTTCAACCAATCAACGGGAATACGCAGAATGGCCCCAGGCTTTACCTGCGAGATATCATCAATCTGGTTGTAACGCACCAGCTCTGACCAGCTATGTTGTCGGGCCAGCAACTTATTGGCGACACTTTGCAGTGAATCTGCCGGGCGCAGGGTGTAGTGCCACTCTGCAGAATTGGATGCGACAGATTCCGCCCACGCCATATTGGCAGACAGCAATACACTGCATGCTACGGCAAACAGCGTGGACAGGAGGGTTAAACAGTGTTTTCGCGTTTTTCTCAAATACAACACACGACACTCACAGTTATGCTTGCACAGGGGCTCACCATGTCATCTTCCCTGTGACGGCAAGTTACTGCACTTGCGGGTTTATTCGCTTACGCGCTCGAGGCGGTAGCCATGCTGGTAAATGGTTTTAATTCTAAAGCCATTTTCCGGTTTGATGTTCAATTTGCGACGCAAGCGACTCACGTGTGTGTCTACTGTGCGCGTGTTGATGTTGGACGAAATTCCCCACACGCGTTCCAGCAAGAAGTCGCGCGACAACAGGCGACCGATGTTCTGGAACATAAACACTGCCAAATCGAAGTCCTTATCGGTGAGTGTCACGTCTTCGCCAGAGGCGATAATGCTTCGCTTGGTGAGATTGATCACATACGGACCCACCTCTAATTCTTCTTGGGCTTCGGTTTCTCCGCTCACGCGCCGTCCCAGCGCATTTAAGCGCGCGGTCAGCTCGCCGGGGCGTGCCGGCTTAACGAGGTAGTCGTC
>JBFHVM010000282.1:0-3734 GCA_041589495.1 Oleiphilaceae bacterium
CCTCCGATAACCGGCTCTCACCCTGGTATCAGTCCAGCACCAGTGCCTGGGCGTTTGGTCGGTTACGACGTGTCCGAGTTCACAAAAAGCCGGACTTTTAATAACTGCCTTAAGCCTAATTCTCACCTGATATATGTTTTGACTATATGGTCACTTTTTTTCTTGCCAAGCCTTAAAAGCCGAGCCATATTTAGCCTCTCAATGGACGAAACGTGCAAAAAGTGCCCTAAATAAAGCGATGTGTGCGCCATACGAACTCTCTCTTTTACAGCCGGCGCGCAGCTTCTTCATCAACCGGAGTGGCTGCTATGCGAGCCGAACAGCTTGAGCAACTGCTGCAACATCAGACCGCTCTGATCGGTCGTATTGCGCTGGAACGTGATCTCAGCGCCTGCCTGCTTGCTATTGCCGAAAGACTGGAGAATATTCTCGCGGTGCCCGGAGCTCGAGGGTGTGTGTTACTGCTCGAAGGCACCGAGCTCACCATGGCCGCTGCGCCCCAGCTCAATGCCGAGTATTTACCGCGCTTCGACCAACTGGCATTGCAGGAGCAAGAGTTTTGTCCGCCCAGCAAACAAACCAATAAGCTGCAGGTTTGCGCCATTCCGCTCAATAGCAAGCAATGTCGCCATGGACGTCTTGCTACCGAGTACAACTTTGCCTTGGCCTGGAGCTGCCCGGTACTCAGCAGCAAGAGCAAACAGCTGGGCCGTCTGCTGGTCTACTTGCCCCAACGAACACTCCCCTCAGCACTACAGCGTGAAATTATTGTGCACTTCGGCCATTTGGCCAGCCTTGCCATAGAGAAACATCAGGCCAGCCAACGCGAAGCGATACTCACCCGTTGTCTGCAACAGGCGCATGGCAAAGTGAACTCGCTGCTCAAGCTGCTTCCCGAGCTACTTCTAATCATGGATGAAAATGGTTCTTTGGTGGACTCTTATGGCGGCGACCAGCAATTGCTCGGCATAGCACCAGATCAGGCCATTGGAAAACTGCTCCGTGATTTTTGGCCCCATGGCGAGACCAATCAGATATTTGCCCAGCTCAAACACGCTCTGGACTGCAACGAAGCCCAAACATTTGAACTGGAAATTAGCGATGATCGGGCGCGCTATATCGAAAGCCACATGGTGCCCATCCAGCATTACCGGACAGATCAGCCCAAGCACCCTCATGTGCTCTGGATGCTACGCGATATTACCACGCAAAAGCAGGCCCAAAAGCGCATCGAACAACTTGCCTATTTTGATCCGCTCACCAGCCTACCTAACAGGCGTTTACTGATGAATCGCACTCAAAAACTCATTGAACGTGTGAATCGTGAAGAAGCCTACGGTGCACTTATCTACATCGACCTCAACGATTTTAAGCGTATCAATGATCCACTTGGCCACTACGTAGGTGATGAGTTATTAGTGCAGGTTGCACACCGTTTACAGGAGTGTGTGCGAGAGAGCGACACCTTCGCACGCATCGGTGGTGATGAATTTGTGGTATTGCTTGAACGCCTGAGAGTAAGCGATGACGCCATCGCCGACGAAGCACGACGCGTGGCCGAACGTATACTTGCGTCACTGAGTCGTCACTTTGAGTTGTCGGGCGGCCAATTCAATATAAGCGGCAGTATTGGCATTGCGCTGATTGACCGTTGTGATCACGACGCACTCGAAGTACTGAAGCATGCTGATGCGGCCATGTACGAGGCCAAGCATCGTGTACGTGGCAATGTTTGCTTCCACAATGAACGCCTGCAACAACGTATTGACCATCGTCTGTTACTCGAAAGCGAGATTAATGAGTCGTTGGCACACCATGACTTTTTGGCTTACTTCCAACCGCAACTCGATCAGCATGGCCAGCTGATCGCCGCCGAAGCGCTAATTCGCTGGCAACATCCTGTCAAAGGACTGATGCAACCCAATGACTTTTTGTCGGTAGCCGAAGGCATGGGGGCCATGCCACGCATGCAGGAGCTGATGATTGAACATGCCTGTTCACTGCTTGCCGCCATGAAACGCGAAGGGCTTCTGCTCAAAGATTTTCGCGTTGCCCTGAATATCTGCCCCAGTCAACTTAAACAGGACAGCTTTGCCCATCACTTACAAGACATTCTCGCCCAGTACAATGTCTCGCCAGACCGGTTTGTACTCGAGCTAACCGAGGGCATGCTGATAGACGATCTGCCTCGCACCATCGACATTCTGCAGTCGCTTCGTGATATGGGCTTCAGACTGGCCATCGATGACTTTGGCACCGGGTACAGTTCACTGGCTTACCTGAATCGCCTGCCCATGAACGAAATCAAAATCGACAAAAGCTTTATTGCCGACATCAAAAACAGCGATGACCCTTTGGGCATTGTTGATTCGGTAGTATCGCTCTCGGAGCACTTTAAATTTGACGTGATTGCCGAGGGCATTGAAGACGCCCAGCAACTGGAGGCCATGAGCCGTAAATCCATACGTGGTTTACAAGGTTTTTTCCTCGCCAAACCCATGCCCCAGCAGGAATTTGTCGACTGGATGCGCGCTGCATGATTTTTTGCATCCATAGTGATCCACTCTTTTTGACACCCCGTAAGCAATATTGACCACGGATGATTCTTCGGGCTTTTGAAGAGTGAGCCCGAGGTCTCAGGTCTTAACATTCCTTTGTCCTGGGGCGGTTCACCCCCGAACCGCCCACTTTTTACATCTCGACAATTCCCCCGTAAACCGCTAAAACCCTCTTAGCTAAGCGATTAATACAGAAGGCAATCGATTTGCGACAGATCAATACAGAAGCGTCCCCCGTACACTATACTTCTCTATAAAGCGTGGGGGCCACGATGAAAAGTGAATCAGCCGAGGCATTAACAGCGCTTATTTGCTCTGTAGACAACGACTTACTCAAACGAATTTCTGCGATCGTTTCGCCAAAAGCGCGAATGATTGCAGATAGGTTTTATGATGTCATGCTGCATTCAGATGCCAGTAAACAATTTTTAAACCACGCTATCGTAGAAGAAAGGCTCAAAGCCGCCATGGCGGAATGGACCATTCAACTCTTTGAGCATAAAGATGAAAACGACATTGAGGTCTTCGTCCAACGCCAGTATTTCATTGGCGATCGTCATGCCCGCATCAATATCCCTTTCCATGTACTGCAAGCCGGTATCGCCGAGCTGAAACGTGATATTTTTCGCACACTGGCAGACTCGCGGATTGATCGACGTGCGCTCACCGAAGCAATTATTCTTGCCGGCGAGCTAGTTGACCATACAACCTCAGTAATGAATCAGGCTTATTTTTCCGATATGGTCAATGACGCCCGCGAACAACAGGCGCTCAAACTTCACTCAATGGGCCTGGATCTGGCTTTGCAAACTGAGAGTTTAAGGGCTTCGCTTTATGATTGGCACCGAAGTGTGCTTTATCTCCTTCTTCAGGAAAATACGCCAGAAGCCCAAATACCGTCAATTAGTAAAACGCATTTTGGCCTTTGGGTGCATCATAAAGGCGAACTGCTGTTCCCCGGCACCAGAGAAATAAGTACCCTGCGCGCCATTGTTCAAGATATCAGCGAGTATTTTGAGACGGCGGTTCAATTGCGTAAGGATCCGGGCAATAACGAGGAGGTTTTCAGCCATTTGAGTCGCATAGACAAACTGGTCACCGAAGCAACTGAAATATTATCGAGCATCACTGAACGCACCATGGCCCTGGAGAGCGGAAAAGATGCGTTGACCAAGC
>JBFHVM010000283.1:0-3729 GCA_041589495.1 Oleiphilaceae bacterium
AGTAGGTTCTGCTTATTCACTTCAGTCTTACTACTGGTAAACAAGCGGCCTAACCAAGGTATATCACCCAACAAGGGAACCTTACTTTCACTCGTACTGACATCATCACGAATTAATCCACCCAGTACGATGGTCTCACCATTGTCGGCCAAGACATTCGTCTTTATTTGTCTTTTAGAAGTGATGATGTCCGCGCCAGCTGTGGAAGGAGACACATTCGAAATCTCCTGCTCTATTTCCAATCGCACCAAGTCACCTTCACTAATACTCGGCGTAACAATGAGTTTCACACCCACATCTTCGCGCTCGATTGTCGTAAATGGGTCAGAAGTTCCAGCCCCCGAGGACGTGGACTGCCCAGTAATAATGGGAATATTTTCACCAACGATAATGGATGACTCCTGGTTATCCATCGTAATAACCTTGGGCGTTGACAAAACATTAGCTCCGGCATCTCCCTCAAGTGCCTGCACCAACGCTCCCCAACTCACACCACTGTCACTCGTATCACCCAAACCAAGCGTCAGCCCGGTAGAGGGACTCAACCCCGAAACATCCAGGTCGCCATCCGAATCGTTATCCTTTGCTACTAAGGCCCCAAGAATACTCGCTGTACTGATACCAATTTCACCAAAATTGGTGAACGCACCGGGTATCGAAGCCCCTTTGTCGAACAAGGCCCACTGAACACCAAGACTGTTTCGATTGCCCTCTGAAATTTCAACAATGGCTGCCTCAATCAACACCTGTGCGCGGCGCACATCCAGCTCTGCGATCACGCCCTCAAGCTCTTGCAAAAGAGACGGCTCGGCGCGCACTACCAAGGCGTTCAATCCTTCATCAGCATACACACTGGCCTCGACTTTGCCTCCGCCCTGCGCCTTACCTTTATTGGCCTCGCTGCTGATGTCGCCCATCAGGCCCTTAATCAGCTCTGCCATATCTTCAGCATCTGCGTGCTTCAACCGAAGCACTTTGGTCTTGCCGCCAGTGGAAGAAGGCTGATCCAGTTTAGCAATGAGTATGCGCATTTTATCGCGGAAAGCCTCATCGCCGCGCAAAATCAGGCGATTGCTACGCTGATCCGCCACTACACTGAACTTATTCGCATCACCCTTACCTTTACCTTTACCCAATTCGCTAGGCGCCAGCTCTTCGAGCAATTTCACCATATCACCAACCCAAGCTTCCTGCAGCTGCACAACCTCAAGTTCGTATTTGGAAGGACTATCAAGCTCTTCGATGATTTTGCTGATGCGTTTAATATTGGCAACATGATCACTGATGATCAGCGCATTGGCGGCCGCTACGCCTGCGAGGTGCCCGTATTTCGCTACCATGGGACGCAGAATCGGCACCAACTCCAACGCGTTCGCGTTATTCACCTGGATGACACGGGTGACGATCTGTTCCGAGGGCAATTTGCGCATAAACGATTCGTTCAACGCTTCCTGTTTAGCATTATTCTGCTGAACGATTTTGATCACGCCCTGACCCGGAATCGCCGCAAAACCGTGCACACCCAGTACCGATAAAAACATCTCGTAGACGGCATCTCGATCCATCGAGGCATTAGAAACCACGGTCACTTTGCCTTTCACCCGCGGATCGATCACAAAGCTATAGCCGGTTATGTCGGCAATTTGCGTGACAAAAGCCCGAATATCGGCATCTTTAAGGTTTACCTTCCATGTCTGTTCTTCGGCCTGCGTCAGCATCGACACAGTCAGCAATATTGCTGTCAGCAAAGCGAGTAGCGAGCGTAGTTTTACTTTCATCACGTTTTATCTTTCTCTTTATGTCGGGCTCAGGCCATGTATGTGCAATAGGTACTAGCGTAAAGGATAATTCACGTAAAAGCTGGCACCATCGCGCACTACTTCTACTTCGAGACTACCCTGCTCATATAACGATTTCATTAATACCCGGTCTTTCTGTACATCCCCAAGGGTATGACCGTTGACAGAGCGAATCACGTCGCCCTTTTTCAGATTCAGGCTTGCCAGCATCGGGTTATTACCCTGATACACATAACCACCATCTGCACCGGGAGCCAGGCCTACCGACCTCAGTGCAGCATCGGGGTTCTGCGCCAACTGCTGTGTAGCTTCCTCAAGAAACTGCTCGGGAGTCGCTATTCTCTCGGGTGCATCACCCCTTCTCGGTGAGGGTTTCGCTGCCGAAATCAAACTTCCCGAAGTACTCCTACCCTCCTCAAAGGGCAAGGTTTCCAACTGTCCGCTTCGTCGCAACAGGATGCGATCATCATACACCGCTTCGAGTGTAGCATTGCCGGGCAAGGTATCGCCCAAGCGGTAGTAATCGGTACTGCGACCCAATTCTTCAACTATAGCACCGGATTCGCTGCCTTGCTCCGCAGTGAATACACCTTTAAGTACCAGTCGCAACCGCGTCTTCGGCGCCTCCTGCACCTCGGCAAGTTTATTCCGCGGTTGCACGCCCTGTTTGCCAAACAAGTGATAACTGGCGACTGGGCGCTGGGTACTCGTGGCTAAATTAGCAGAACTGCGCTGATCCTGCTCCGGCAGAGCAAGCACTACATCAGCCTCCTGGTTGCCCACTGCCCACCAGAACACCTGCGCGCCCCACCAGGCAAGGTAGAGAGTCAACGCCACAGCGAGCAAATGCTGCAAGCGGGCAGGCCAAGGCGACAACGCTGGACTAGCCATGACTCTCCACTCCCACCTTAAACAAAGGCTTTTTCACCTTGAATACCACATCTGATTCCTTAGACCGCACGGACCATGGTTCGTCGGCCAAATCCAAGAGGCGACGTTTCACTTCGAGCAAGCCAACGCCCTGTTCAGTGAGTTGCGCTTCGATGACCGCAAACTGCGCATCCCGATCACGAATATCCAGATTAATGGCGCCTTGCTCATTGGTGCTCAATCGCCCACTGAAAGCCGGCAAATTGCGTTGATGCGTATTCCTGCCCGCAGGATAGGCGATATCGCCGCCAGACCATGCCATGGCGCCTTCGGCAGATACCGGGCGACCATCTTGCCAACGCACAAACAGGTTTTGAATTTGTAACTGCCCATCAAGCACCAAGCGCTCTCGACGCAGTGCTGGATTCAACCCTGCCAGCGTGACATCGGCTCGAGGTACCGTTAATTCAATGCCACCAAAACCGGCATGTAAATGTGCATCCACTTCACCCATGCCGCTTTCTATCAGCAAATCGACCGGCAGCGAAGCAGTCATCAACCCTCCGGCATCCACATGCCACGACAGCAACACAGGTACCCCTTGTACCCGCGCCAGCACCTGCCCCTGCCAAAGGTTACCGCGCAAACTCTGTACTTGCACACCGACCGGTCGCAGATTCACATTGGGAGCCACCTGCTTCCACACGAAAGCTGCGGGCACCGTGAGCACCACAAAAATCGTCAGACTGACGAAAAACAATAAAAAATACAGTAGAGCGCGTTTTACCACGTTGTCGTTTATCCTGATCTTATTGTCGGTTTACTTCCTGCGCCGACTTGGAGGCTACGGGCAAACAAGTAATAGCCATCAAAGACGCCCAATTACAGACTATTTACCCTGTGAAATCCAGACCTATTACCGGTTTTTCACATCCGCCAGCCCAGTACTGGTGCGGGATGTGCGGTAGATATAAAAAAACCCGGCATAAGCCGGGTTTTTTACTTTTAGCCGGGCTGGCTTACATCATGCCGCCCATGCCACCCATGCCGCCCATGTCAG
>JBFHVM010000284.1:0-3684 GCA_041589495.1 Oleiphilaceae bacterium
AATGAATCAGCAAGACTTCCCCGCCATTCACCAAAGACTGAAGCGATCAGCACACGCATCGTCGACATAAATATCGACCTTCACATCGCGTCAGACGTCCGACACCCGACGCCCGGCCACCCTTCCTTATATCAACACCAGATTATCCCGATGAATCAGCTCCGGCTCATGACAGAAGCCCAGTACATCGACAATCTTTCTACTGGGCGTTCTCACAATACGGCGCGCATCGTCTACATCGTAATTAACCAGACCTCTCGCTACCTCAACACCATCCGAGCCCACGCAAGAAACCATCTCCCCACGTCGAAAACGACCAGAAACGGCAGTCACACCAATCGGCAACAAGCTCTTACCACCTTTCTGCAATACCGCTACCGCGCCATCATCCAGCGTTACCGTGCCTCGGGTCTGCAGATGGCCGGCCAGCCACTGTTTGCGAGCCAGCTGTCTTGTTGTACTCGCCAACAGCAAGGTTCCTACACTTTCACCCTGACGCAAGCGCAGGAGCACGTCCTCAATGCGCCCTCCAACTATGATCGTATTGGCACCAGAGCGCGCCGCAAGGCGGGCGGCGCGTAATTTAGTGATCATTCCGCCGCGCCCCAAGGCACCGGAATTACCTCCCGCCATCGCATCGAGCGAGGGATCGTCAGCACTCACCTCATCGATGAGCTGTGCACGACTGTTCCTGCGTGGGTCGGCATCAAACATGCCCTGCTGATCCGTTAGAATAATCAGTGCGTCAGCATCCACCAGATTGGTGACCAGAGCACCCAACGTATCATTATCGCCAAAACGTATTTCGTCGGTCACCACGGTGTCGTTTTCGTTAATAATGGGTACAGCACCCAACTCCACAATCGCCTCAATCGTTGAACGCGCATTGAGATAACGCTTGCGGTCTGACAAGTCATCATGGGTAAGCAGCACCTGAGCCGTATGTAAACCGTGCTGCTGAAAACACTCTTCGTAGGCCTGCACCAACCCCATCTGCCCTACCGCGGCAGCAGCCTGCAGCAAATGCAGCTGCTGAGGCCTTTCCTGCATACCCAGGCGGGTCATACCCTCGGCCACCGAACCGGAAGATACCAGCACCACCTGCACCCCTTGAGCACGCAACTGAGCCATTTGCCGCACCCAGTCAGCAATGCGCCCTCGAGCCAGACCACGACCATCATCCGTCAGCAGCGCGCTGCCGATTTTGATTACCCAGCGTTTCGCTCTGGAAAGCTCCTTGCGCCCCTGCGTCATCACCTTGCCGCCCTTAAACCATTAGTACGGTGTGTATTCGACTTCCACATCGTCATCGTCGAAATCATCCTCATCATCGTCGACTTCGCCAGCCTTCCGCTTCGCGCGCATCGCCTCTTTATACTTGATTAATTGCTCTCGGGCTTCACGCTGCATCTGGGTTTTCAACTCCAGCTCCTGGGCCGCTAACTCTTCATCTTCAGCTTCGGCGTCATTCTGCGCATCGATCCAGGTCATTATGTCGCGACACAAGACCTCAAGCCCCTCATTCGCCATGGCAGAAACCTGATAAACCGGCCCCTCCCAACCTAGAGCTTCAATCAAATCGGCACACACCTGCTCCCGCTCTTCACCCGGAAACAGATCCAGCTTGTTAAGCACCAGCCAACGGGGGCGCCCGGCCAACGTGGGACTAAAGTGCTCAAGTTCAGCAGCAATGTCGGCTACCGCTTGAGCCGGCGTACTGCCATCGTAAGGCTGCATATCCACCACATGCAGCAGAAGTCGCGTACGCACCAGGTGCTTAAGAAAGCGAATACCAAGCCCCGCGCCGTCTGCGGCACCGCGAATCAAGCCCGGAATATCGGCGACCACAAAGCTCTTGTGCGCCTCAACCCTCACCACACCGAGATTGGGAACCAGCGTAGTAAAGGGATAGTTAGCCACCTTGGGTTTGGCAGCAGAAATCGCACGAATCAGGGTCGATTTACCCGCGTTGGGCAGGCCAAGCAATCCCACATCGGCCAGCACTTTGAGCTCCAGCCTGAGATTGCGCGACTCTCCCTCACTACCCGGCGTAGTCTGTCGGGGTGCTCGATTGGTACTCGACTTAAAGCGCGTATTGCCCAAGCCATGAAAACCACCCTGAGCCACCACCAAAGTCTGACCCACCTCGGTTAAATCACCCAGCACTTCTTCGGTATCGATATCGACCACACTGGTACCCACCGGCACCTGCAGCACCATATCTTCGCCCTTGGCTCCGGTACAATTACGACCACGCCCCGACTCGCCACTCTTGGCCCGATACTGTCGCTGATAGCGATAGTCGATCAAGGTATTGATGGCATCATCAGCCTGCAAAATAACCGAACCACCATCACCACCATCGCCACCATCGGGGCCACCCTTGGGGATGTATTTTTCGCGCCGGAAACTCAAGCAGCCGTTGCCACCCTTACCAGCAAATACCGAGATGGTCGCCTCATCGACGAATTTCATGCCTCTTCCCCTCAAACAGGATAACAGTGAGCCTCATGCAAGTGTGGCCCGAGTTCAGATAAAAAAAAAGCCCCGCCGTGCGGAGCTTTTTTAACAGGTAGTCGCGATTACTCCGCCGCTACAACCTCAACGTACTTACGATTCTTGGGACCCTTGGTCACGAATTGTACGGTACCGTTTGCAGTAGCAAACAGAGTGTGGTCTTTACCCAGACCTACGTTGTCGCCTGCGTGAAAACGGGTGCCGCGTTGACGCACCAGGATGTTACCAGCCAATACAGCCTGTCCACCGAAGCGCTTGACACCAAGTCGTTTCGACTCCGAATCGCGACCGTTACGGGTACTACCACCAGCTTTTTTGTGAGCCATTAGATTACTCCTATAATCGGAACTTTAACCGGATCCTCATGCCATGCATGATTCCGGCGAGAAGCTCTTAACCTTTGATTCCAGTAATTTTCACCTCAGTGTACCACTGACGGTGACCTTGTTGTTTCATGTGGTGCTTGCGACGCTTGAACTTGAGGATTTTTACCTTGTCGTGACGACCGTGAGAAACCACTTCTGCGGTCACTTTAGCGCCATCTACAACAGGCTCACCGATTTTTACATCGTCGCCGTTGGCAACCAGCAATACCTTATCGAACTCAACGGTAGAACCGGTTTCCACTTCAATCTTTTCCAGCTTCAGCACTTCGCCTTCGCTGACGCGGTGCTGTTTACCACCACTTACAATCACTGCATACATGTCAGTTTTCTCCAAATTAATGAACTCTCGCGCCCAGCGCTCTGGCGCCAGCCATTACCACTTCTGCTCATTGAGCTCTGTTTCTAAAGGAAGCACTTTGGCAACCCTATTACAGAGGACATGACTCCACGAGGGCGCGTGATTTTATGTGATTCCCCCTCTTCTTGCAAGCCACACGACAAATAACAGACTTTTCTCTGAAGATTGGCCGCTTATGCTGGTCTATTCTTGACAGCGCCGGCTGTCACTCATAGCATTTGCCCTCCTTGAAAGCGGACCGAATCAGCCTTGTCGAGTGCTGCGTCCACCGTCTATCAGAACAGATGTAATACGATGCAGATAACCGACATAACTAAAGTCGTTACCAACGAATTCTCCGCCGTCAACCAACTCATCAATGAGCAATTGAGCTCTGATGTCCCGCTGGTTGAAAAAATCGCCCACTATATCGTCGAAAGTGGC
>JBFHVM010000285.1:0-3599 GCA_041589495.1 Oleiphilaceae bacterium
ACCAATGTACTGCCCGCAGCAGGCGTGGATGGAGGTTTAGGAGAAACCCCACGCATCACAGCTTCAGAGAAAGACTACACCGCCACCAGAGCCGCCTACAAGCTGGGTTTGCAAGGCCCAGCCATCAGTGTACAAACCGCTTGCAGTACATCACTGGTTGCTATTGTTTTGGCCTGCAACAGCTTGCGTAGCGGGCAATGCGATGTGGCGCTCGCGGGCGGCGTTTCGGTGAACACTCCCATTAACTCTGGCTACCTGTATCAGGAGGGCAGCATGTTGTCTCCTGATGGCCGCACCCGAACATTCGATAGAGACGCTCAAGGCACCTCCTTTAATAGCGGCGCAGGCATTGTAGTTCTCAAAACCCTCGATAAGGCACGTACGGATGGCGATCGTATCTATGCGGTCGTCAAAGGCGTAGGTCTGAACAACGATGGCGGTGGCAAAGCAAGCTTTACCGCTCCCAGTATAAACGGCCAGAAAAAAACCATTCAGGCCGCATTGGCCGACGCCGATGTTCCGGCGTCCAGCATTAGTTATGTAGAAGCTCACGGCACAGCGACACCGCTGGGCGATCCGATCGAGGTAGAAGCACTAACCCGCGCGTTTAAAGACAATTGCCCGGACCTCGAAACACAATATTGTGCGATTGGCTCCCTGAAAAGTAATGTAGGCCATATGGTGGCGGCGGCTGGCGTTGGTGGCGTGATCAAAACTGCACTGGCTTTAAAGCACGGACAAATCCCCCCCACCCTGCACTTTCATCGCCCCAACGAAAAACTGGAATTGGCGCGTTCACCATTTTTCGTCAATTCGACACTTCGGGACTGGGGTCATGACACCAAGCGAGCCGGTGTGAGCTCGTTTGGTGTAGGAGGCACCAATGCGCATATCATTCTTGAAGAGGCACCAGAACAGGTTATTGATAATTCCCAACAGGATAATCATGCGCAGCTTCTGTTGTTTTCTGCCAAGAAGCCAGACCTATTGGAAAACACCAACAATCACCTCCTTGATTGGCTGAACAAGCACCCTCAAGAGCTGCGCAGGGCGGCTCAAACGAGCCAAATTTATCGCAAACACTTTGCGGTTCGCGGATTTGTCGTGGGATCAGCTGAGGACTTCGTCAATGGCACCCATCAAACCTCCAGCCAAGTGCCTGCCAAGAAAAGCGAACTCTCCCCCAAACCAATCGTATTTATGTTTCCCGGCCAAGGCTCCCAATATCCCGGCATGGCACGTGCCCTTTATGATCGTTACGACGTTTTTCGCCGCCATGTCGATCAGTGCATTGGACTCTTGCCTGAAGCCTACAAAGAAAAAACTCGCGAGCATTTGCTTTTGAGCCAGGCAAGTGCAGCGCAAGCAACCGCCGAAGAACTTAAGCAAACACAATATGCACAAGTAGCCCTGTTTATTGTTCAGTATTCGTTGGCGAAATTTTGGATAAGCATCGGCATCACGCCCCAGGCACTGATAGGTCACAGTATTGGCGAGTTCGTAGCCGCCACACTGGCCGATGTTTTCAGCCTGCAACAGGGGCTAATGCTTGTCGTTGCGCGGGGATCTTTGATGCAAGCGCAAGAGCCGGGCACAATGATTTCAGCTCGTTGTTCTAAAGAAGAGGCCCGTGAGTACCTCGATGAGTGCTGCGACATCGCAGCAATTAACGGCCCAAAATCGGTGGTACTGTCGGGGCCATTTGAAAACATCGAGAGTATCGAAAAACGGCTGGCACAAAACAATATTGCAGCCAAGCGACTACAAACTTCTCATGCCTTCCACTCTCCTATGATGGACGGTGCATTGGCTCCGTTTTCTCAAGAAGTGAACAAGGCTGAGCCCAAAGCCGCCCAAATAAAAATCATGTCCACCGTGACCGCGACCTGGCTGAAGGATGCTACCAATATTCAGTATTGGAGCACACATCTGCGTAAAACGGTTCGCTTTGCCGATGGCATAAAAGCACTATTGGAAGACGATCAATACTGTTATCTTGAAGTGGGGCCTCGCACTACAAGCTCTACGCTGGCAGCACAGCAAATGAATAAAGAGTCGCGCGCACCCATCGTGAGTAGCCTGGCTGCAGCACCAGAACCCGGCAACTACTCTTTGGAAGACAAAGCCTTTTTGACTGCTGTGGGTAACCTCTGGGTAGCCGGCCATCATATCGATTGGCTGCAACTCGAAAAGGTAAAACTGCCGGTAATCAGTATGCCTGGGTATGCCTTTGAGCGGAAAGAACACTGGCTTTCACCAAGCACCAAGAACTTACTCCAAGATACAATGACAATTGCCGAGCCTGCTCAAACAACCGCATTAGAACCATCAGAAAACATCGAATCAAATACAATGGACCAAAAAAGCGCGCTGGTGAACGCACTGGCACAACTCTTTTCAGACAACTCTGGTGAAGACTTAAGCAGCGACGATGCCGACTCCACCTTTATGGAACTCGGTTTTGATTCGCTACTGCTGACACAAGTTGCGCTCACCCTAAAGCAACAGTTTAAAGTAGACATCACATTCCGGCGACTGATGGAAGATCTTGCAACCTTTAATGAGTTGGCAGACTTCCTGCTCGATTCTGCTGGCGACGCCTATTTGCCGCAGATCACGGCATCTGAGGCGGCTGTGACCGAGGCTCCAGTCGCGGCAGACACACAGTCCAACAACTCACAATTACTGGCCGCACTATCAACGAGCAACAACACCATGCCAAACGACGATTTGAAAAACCTCATCAATTCCCAATTGGCAATCATGCAACTGCAACTGCAGGCCTTGGGCAATCAAGTGCCACAAACCAACGTCGCCCAAAACAACGAGGCACCGGCAAAAGAAAGCACGAACAGTCAGGAAGACCAGGATCTGGCCCAAGCCACGGCAAAACTGCAACACTCGCGTGGCACGCGAATCACCAAAGAATCCATAGGCCTGCAACTCAGCTCACAGCAAAAAGCATGGCTGGAAAAGGTAATGACGGATTACCAGAACAAATTTGCCTCTTCAAAGGCCCATGCACAAGAGCACAGAAAGTATCTGGCCGATCCCCGCACGGTTTCGGGGTTTAATCCCGACTGGAAAGAAATCATCTTCCCCGTCGTGACTAAACACTCCAAAGGCTCCAAGCTAACCGACATCGATAACAACATACTGGTCGACACCTCAAATGGCTTTGGCCCCATCTTTTTTGGTCACTCACCAGAATTTATTACCGAAGCACTGAAAGAGCAGCTTGATCAGGGTATAGAAACTGGCCCGCAGAATGCTCTGGCTGGCGAAGTCGCCAGGCTGGTGTGCGAGATGACAGGCAACGAGCGCTGCACGTTTTCCAGTACCGGTTCAGAGGCGGTTCTGGGGGCTATCAGGCTCGCCAGAACGGTATCCGGCCGCAGCAAGGTCGTCATGTTTGAAGGTGGATACCATGGCATCACCGACGAAGTCATCGCCCGCCCGGGCAAGCACTTCAAAGGCTTGCCTGCATCACCCGGAATTCCCGCCGAATCCGTGCCAGGAATTGGCGCCCGACGTCGGTCGCGTGGCCGCCGAAATCCATGGCACCGCCCAGAATGACGGCACCGGGGTCGACGGTGTGA
>JBFHVM010000286.1:0-3581 GCA_041589495.1 Oleiphilaceae bacterium
CGTGAGTTTGACGAGCGGGCGCTTGTGGCGCAGGCGGGGCAGGGGATAGAGGGTTTAAGTCCCTTTACCTTCGGTTTTGCTGCTGCACCTAGCCTGAAAGGAACGCTCAACGGTCATCTGACTATGTCACCTGGTGGTAATGTGGGAAGCGAGGGTATTACGATCAATGCTGACATGTCACTAACGAACGGTGAGATGGCGGCCTATATTGAATCAGATGGTCGCGGATTGTGGCTTGGCGGTCTCAATTATGATGTCCATCTAAGAGATATGATGCTTGATGTGACAGATGAGGGTATTCAGATTTATCAGGGCGAGAGTTGGAGTCGTCTCGATGTCACCGATTTGAAGGTGGGCGACCGACTGACTGGAGCCAGTTTTGGGCGATTGGTGCTCGAAAGCTTTGAGCAGGGATCGCAACGTAACATACAGGCGGGTGGAGCAGGAGCTGTTTGTATTGGTGGGGCTGGAGTGGATCAGCTTGCTTGTGAAGGAGATAGCGGGCGTTGGGAGGATCGTGGTTCCGAGGGCGTTACCATTTCCAGCGCCCGATTTTTAAAAGCTAAAATAGATGCCGAAGGCAAGCGCAATACGATCACCTGGGAAACCGCTCGAGCTGGCGAAGGTACAGCCACACCGGTCAATGGCAGCGGCATGCAGTTGGTGTTTGATAATTACACAACTAATGACGGTGACGGTATAAATGATACTTTTGGTTTGCGTCAGGACTATCACCTGGACATTGCTTCTGTACAGGTGGTGAAGAAGACTGATGGTGCAGACAGTAATGGCGTGTTCGGTAACAAGGGCGATATTAAGGTTATGAATGCTGATGGTACCTATCGCTATGTTGCACCCTCTGCGATGACCGCGCAAGATGTTCAGGACCGTCCACTTGGAATCGCAACACGCACGCGCACGCAATTTAAAGAACTAGACTTCGAACGCGTTAATCTGGTTCATCCTACTGCTGGCGAGTCGACTCTTCTATATGGTCTGAAGCTGCAGAATTTTGATGTCACCACGGATATCAGTACAACGGTTCTCGACTGAAGTCCCGCTCCTTTTTTCGTCTGCATTGCGGCGGTTTAAACAAGCTCGTTATAATCGCCCTAACTTCCCTCCTTTCTGAAAACGTCTATGGAATCTTACGAACTGCTTAAGCAATTGGCGGATGGTGCCTATCACAGTGGTTCGGCTTTAGGTCGAGAATTCGGTGTGAGTCGTACTGCTGTATGGAAAGCGCTGTCCAAACTCGAGTCTCTCGGGGTTCGGGTGGAGTCGCACAAGGGGCTTGGTTACCGTATTCCGGGTGGCTTGGACTTATTGGATGACACTTCCATAAAGCAAAAGATGGTGGCCGATGTGCGATCCAGATCGGATATTGAGTTGTTGTTTACAACCGAGTCAACCAATGCCTTGCTATTAATTGCTCCTTCTTTACCTTTGGATTCTTATCGTTTCTGTATTGCTGAACAGCAGACTGCGGGCAGGGGGCGTCGTGGGCGTCAGTGGTTTAGCCCGATGGCAAGTAACATCTACATGAGTTGTGGTTTTCAATTCGAAGGTGGAGTTGAGCGACTGTGCGGTCTGAGCCTTGTTGCGGGGATAGCGTGTGCCGATGCGCTGGCGAGTGTGGGTGTTAAGGGGCTGTCAATCAAGTGGCCAAACGATGTGTGGCTTAACGAAAAGAAATTGGCTGGAATTTTGGTTGAGTTACGTGGTGAGCCAACTACGGGTTGGCAGGTTGTGGTGGGCTTGGGGCTCAATGTTTGGATGACGGAAGAGTCCGGTGGAGTGATTGATCAGCCATGGAGTGCGTTGAGTGATTATCCGGAGTTAACCCGCAACGAACTGGTGGCCAAGCTTGCTGAGTGTATGGTAGTGGCGTTTGACCAGTTTCGTGAGCATGGTTTTTCGTATTTTTTGGCACGATGGGCCGAGTACGATGCATTGAAGGGGCGAGAGGTCATGTTGCTGGGTAGTGAACAGGTTGGAGTGGCGCGTGGGGTCGATCATTCCGGGGCTTTATTGCTGGAAAGAGCTGGTAGCCTGCAGGAAGTGAATGCGGGTGAAGTGAGTGTGCGGCTACGATGAGGCTATTGCTGGATTTTGGTAACACTCGTGTGAAGTGGCGCATCGAGTCCTTTGAGTCGCGAGTGCCGTTGAGTGGTGTTGCGGCACACGATAATGTTGATGATTTGATGTCGCAATGGTCCTCGTTTCTTGGTCTGCTGAATCAGGTGGTGATCACATCTGTTGCAAGCAAGGCCAGGGTGGATGGCGTGTTGCGTATCATCCGCTCAAGGTGGCCCCTGGCTCAGGTGAGCTATGCGGTTAATTCTCGAAACATGGTAAATGTGCAGTTGTGTTATGAGGATGTTGAGCGGCTTGGCGTTGATCGGGCTTTGGCGATGGTGGCGGCCTATGACAAGGCGCGGGCTGCATGTCTGGTGATTGATGGGGGTAGTGCGCTCACGGCAGATTATGTGAGTGAGTCAGGTGAGCATCTTGGTGGTTATATCGTACCTGGCCTGGCAATGC
Source organism: Oleiphilaceae bacterium (assembly GCA_041589495.1). Lineage (GTDB taxonomy): Bacteria > Pseudomonadota > Gammaproteobacteria > Pseudomonadales > Oleiphilaceae > PZPK01. The sequence continues at coordinate 2,545 of JBFHVM010000286.1, forward strand.
TTGCCGATGCATTAACCCGTCAGACGGATAAAATTTGGTTTGAGCATGATGTTCCGCGTGGGTCGGGCTTGGGTACATCTACTGAAAGTTGTGTGCAGTACGGGGTAAATCGCATGTTTGAGGCGACACTTCGTGACTTTGCATTAAAGGCTGAAGAGTTGGGTGTAAAACGCATGTTCATAACGGGTGGCAATGCTGAGGATATTGCTGCTGTATTGCCGGGTGCTTGTCATGAACCTAATCTGGTGCTTGATGGGCTGGCGTTATGGGCTGACCAGTTACAGGATTCAATGAATGCTTAAGTGGCTCTTTTTGGTGTTGTTTATCCTCAATGTTGTTCTTGCGGGTGGTCAATGGATGAAATATCGCGCCACAGCGAATGTCCCTACATATAAAGAGGGCTCTGAAGTTAATTCTATTAAGCTACTGCAGGACGAGTTGCAAAGAGGGCGGCAGGCTTGCGTATTGATCGGGCCCTTTGAAAACCAGCAGTCTGCTGCGCAATTGTTGACGGTATTGCAGGAGCGTGGTGTCGTAGTGTCGCTTGTTGAGCAGAGTCTCGATAGGGCTCCGAGTTACTGGGTGTATGATGGACCCTTCGATGAGCCGGAAGTGTTGCAGGGGCGTTTGGCGGAATATACTGCAAAAAGCATAGATAGCTTTCCTATTCGCCAAGGCGAGTTGGCGGGTAGTATCTCTGTCGGGGTCTTTGAGAATATCGATTCAGCCGAGCGAATGATTAATATCATGGCTAAAAAAGGTTATGCGGTAAAAATGCGCCCCATGAGTCGATCTGGTTCTGCTTTCTGGTTGTCTTTTTCCGCCGCTGACAACCTGCTTTCCTGGGAGGAAATTCAGCCCCTTTTCAAGGGTTTGAAGGGGATTCCTGAAACTCGACAAATTTTCTGTAAAAGTGTTGCATCTCCAAAATAGTTGCACTAGTATAGCGGCCTCTCGAAATGAGGGTGCTGGGCTGGCGTAGCTCAGTTGGTAGAGCAGCGCACTTGTAATGCGCAGGTCGGGGGTTCGATTCCGTC
>JBFHVM010000287.1:0-3564 GCA_041589495.1 Oleiphilaceae bacterium
AGGCTTTACCTCTGCAGGATGTAACGGTGATCGGTGGCGGGCCTGCGGGCATTGCCGCGGCAATTTACAGTGCTCGTAAAGGCCTCAACGTGAGCCTGATTGCCGAGCGTATTGGTGGGCAGGTCAAAGATACGATGGGTATCGAAAATCTGATTTCGGTTTCAAAGACGAGCGGGCCGGAATTGTCCAATAATCTGCTGGCACACCTGAAAGATTACGCAGTGACGATTAAGGAGCACTTGAAGGTCGAAGAAATTATTCCAGGAGACAACAAAATCGTTGTGCTGTCCTCTGGTGAGCGCATCGAAACCAAGGCCCTGATTTTTGCGACGGGCGCAAAGTGGCGTGAATTGGGTATTCCAGGCGAAAAGGAAAATATCGGCAAGGGAGTGGCTTATTGCCCGCATTGTGACGGACCGTTTTTCAAAGGACAGGATGTTGCAGTGATTGGTGGAGGAAATTCCGGTATCGAGGCGGCTCTCGACTTGGCCGGTATTGTTAAGTCGGTAACCGTGTTCGAATTTATGCCCGAACTTAAGGCCGACAAGGTGTTAGTCGAACAGGCGGAAAAGCGTGACAACATTCGTATTTTAAAAAATGTAGCCACTAAAGAAGTTATTGCGGATAACGGTAAAGTCGTCGGGCTGGAATATGAAGATCGCGCAACAGGTGAGAAGAGGCGCCATGAACTCTCCGGCATTTTTGTCCAGATAGGGCTGGTACCTAACAGTTACTTACTCAAAGACCTGGTTGAGCTCAGTCAGTATGGCGAGGTTGTAGTGGACGAAAAATGTCACACCAGCGCAGAAGGGATCTTCGCCTGTGGTGATGTCACCACGGTCCCCTATAAGCAGATTGTCATCGCGATGGGAGAGGGAGCGAAGGCTTCGCTTGCCGCTTTTGATTACTTGTTGAAGCGGGATTAGTTGGTACAGGCCTCTCAAGTTGACGGGCTTTCAGGAGTCTAATGTACGTTTTTGCTCCGTTTTGTAAAACTGGGCGACACTTAACAGAAATATTTCTCACTCAAAACCAAAACTTCTGTAAAATACGTCTAGACTGAATGAAGTGATACTTTTTTGGGCGGTTAAGTAAAAGGATCTCGGTTTGGACTTCATCAAGGATTTTATCGAAGAAAAAGTAGCGACGGCGCGGTTAGCGTCGTCGGAGCAGGTGTATATCTATTCTGGTCGTAGCTTTGAGTTGAGCGACCTTGATGACCCAGGCACGATTCTTACCAATCTAACTAGAGACAGCTTCAAGCACGTCGAGACCTACGGTAAAACGACCGAGCTGGTGATAACGGATCAGGGCCACGAGACCCGTATTGTGTTTCTGAATGGTGCGGTAGATCGTTTCAAAGTGCAGTTAGCTGATCAAAGTTATCTTGATATGCGCGATCTCGACGAGCACATTCATATCGCCATTTAACGTCGCTTTGCTCCTGATGCAGCAAAGTATTGCTGTGTCGCAGAGCTGACATTTCTTTCTCGCCTTAGGCTTCCCTTTCCGTATACTGATGCATGCGCGTGTACGCTGAACAATTAAAATAACAGTCGCCCAGGCAGGGGAGCCGGGAATGCAATCTGTACTCTTATCTTTTAACCGCTGGTTTGAAGGCGTGCCGGGACGTTGCTTACGGTATCGCTGGTGGTATCTGTTGGGTTTTGTGCTGCTCACGGCCTTGCTCACCTATGGCATGCTTGCCCGCTTTACCATGGAAATGTCGCTTGAGAGTTGGTTTAAGGACGATGATCCCGCCAAATTGTCGCTTGATCGATTCAGGCAGGTGTTCGGTAGTGACGACGGGCTTTATATTGTTTATGCACCCAAAGATGGCGATGTATTTTCCGCTAATTCACTCGTAACGCTTAAACAGCTGCACGAAGAATTCGATGCTTTGCGTTTTGGTTTAAAATCAGATGCCGGCGGAGATGTAGCTGAGCAGTTGGCACGCGTCGAACGCATCGATAGCCTTTACAATGCCCGTTACCTGCAAGCTCAGGGAGACACGTTAATCTCGCAACGTCTGTTGCAGGGGGATTTTCCGGTATCCGGCCCTGAAAGAGAGAAGCGGCGGAAACTTGCTCATCAACAAGACAGCTTCGAGTTGGCTTATTATTCCCGCGATGATCGTTATGGTGGTATTCGCTTTAAAACCGATTTTGGCGTAGTACCTCTGTCCACCGTACAAGAAACGACAGATCAGAATCTGCTGGTGGAAGACAACTGGGCTGTGGGCGACGACCTTCGGGTCGATACCAGTGCTGCGCGGGGTGAAACCGAATATGCCGCGATGCAGATGGAAGAGTATCTCGACTTTATGACGGCGCTTCGTAAAGTAACTGCACAGCCGAATTATGCCCACTTTGACTTCTATTACACCGGCAATGCGGCGATGATGGAATTTGCTCTGAACAACATGAAACAGGCCGTTGGTCTCATGGGGCTGATGGTTGTTGCTGTCGTCGCCTTACTATGGATGCTGTTTCGTTCGCTGAGCGCGGTGATCTGGCCGGTACTCGTGATCGTTTGTTCTGCCTTTTGGTCCATTGGCCTGCTGAGCTGGCTTGGCGTTGAATTGAGTAATATGGTGAGCTTGTCATTTATGCTGATTTTGGCGGTAGGCGTGGCCGATTGCGTACACGTGCTGAGCGCTTACATTTACTATCGCGATCATGGCAAAGCGCATCACGAAGCGTTGCGAGCAGCCTACCGTAAAACCGGACTTCCTATATTTCTCACAACCATTACGACCATGGCCGGCATGCTCGCTCTGTTAATCAGCGACTTGCCTCAAATCGCTACGTTTGGGATTAACTCCGCTCTGGGTGTGGCCACAGCATTTGTGCTGACCATTTTTGTATTACCCGTGCTGCTTGATTTTTGGCACCCGTATCGGCGTCGTGATCGCCGACTTCGAGATGGTAAAGATGCGGAGAAGACCTCCCGGCTGCAAAAGATGCTCGATAAAATTCCGGCGCTCGTGCAGCGTCGAGCGAAAGGGATTACCTGCGCCTACTTTGCCTTGTTCGCCCTGTTTATCTTCGGTGCCACGCAGGTAAAGGTTGACACCAATCTGGCTGAGCTGACGAAGGAGAACAGCGAAATTCGCGTGACCTACGATCTGGTAGATCAGCATATGATGGGCGGACAGAATATGGAGTTTTTGCTGGATTTCGGCGAGCCGGATGCCCTCAAACAGCCGGAAATTCTTAAGACCATCGATGCTCTGCAGCAGCGTTTGGAGCAAGACTATCCGGAATTTGTCGTCAAAACCTTTTCTCTGGCTGATGTGGTGAAAGACACCCATAAGGTGATGCAGGAAGGTAAAGACGCGTATTACACCGTCCCGGATGACGCAAGGTTGACCGCACAGCTTCTGTATCTCTTCGACAATGCCAACCCAGATGATCGTCGCCAGCTGGTGAGCGACAATTACGCGCAATCTCATTTGAGCATTCAACTGCGCAACAAGGGCTCCTTCGAATACACCCAATTTTTCGAACAGATTAGACAGGATCTGCACAATAGCTTTGCGCCCTTTAAGGCCCAATATCCTGA
>JBFHVM010000288.1:0-3528 GCA_041589495.1 Oleiphilaceae bacterium
GATCACGATACTCTGCTCTTTACCGGTGGCCTTGTCTTTAGCCGACACGTTCAGAATACCGTTGGCATCGATATCAAAGGTCACCTCTACCTGAGGCATGCCGCGTGGCGCAGGAGGAATATCCGCCAAATCGAAACGTCCAAGAGACTTGTTCTGCGACGCCTGCTTACGCTCGCCCTGCACCACGTGAATGGTTACCGCAGTCTGGTTATCTTCGGCTGTAGAGAATACCTGCGATTTCTTGGTAGGAATCGTCGTATTTTTCTCGATCAGCGGAGTGGCGACACCACCCATGGTTTCGATACCCAGTGTCAGCGGGGTAACGTCGAGCAACAGTACGTCTTTTACATCACCAGACAGTACCGCTGCCTGAATTGCCGCACCAATGGCAACTGCTTCGTCGGGGTTCACGTCACGACGAGGCTCTTTACCGAAGAATTCTTCTACTTTCTTCTGTACCAGCGGCATACGTGTCTGACCACCCACCAGAATCACATCGTCAATTTCAGAAGCACTCAGACCTGCATCGTTCAATGCTGTCTTACATGGCGCAAGACTACGCTCAACCAGATCTTCAACCAGTGACTCCAGTTTGGCACGAGTCAGTTTAACGTTAAGGTGCTTAGGACCACTGGCATCGGCTGTGATGTAAGGCAGGTTAACGTCGGTCTGCTGTGAACTGGACAGCTCCACTTTCGCTTTCTCGGCAGCTTCTTTCAGACGCTGCATGGCCAGAGGATCACCCTTCAGATCCATACCACTGTCTTTCTTGAACTGATCCGCCAAGTAGTCGATCAGGGTCAGGTCGAAATCTTCACCACCCAGGAAGGTGTCACCGTTAGTAGCCAGTACTTCAAACTGCTTCTCACCATCTACATCAGCGATTTCGATGATGGAGATATCGAAGGTACCACCACCCAAATCGTATACCGCGATGGTAGAGTCGCCTTTGCTCTTATCGAGACCGTAAGCCAATGCCGCAGCGGTTGGCTCGTTGATAATACGTTTTACGTCCAGACCCGCGATGCGACCCGCGTCTTTAGTTGCCTGACGCTGGGAATCATTAAAGTAAGCAGGAACAGTGATAACTGCTTCGGTGACTTTCTCGCCCAAAAAGTCTTCGGCCGTTTTCTTCATTTTTTTCAGCACTTCGGCAGAAACCTGAGGGGGCGCTTTCTTGTCGCCTTTTACCTCAACCCACGCGTCGCCATTATCAGCCTTAACGATTTTGTAGGGCACCATCTTGATGTCTTTCTGCACGACATCGTCTTCGAAACGACGACCAATCAAACGCTTGATGGCGAACAGTGTGTTGGTTGGGTTGGTAACCGCCTGACGTTTGGCAGGCTGACCTACCAGCGTTTCGTCATCATCAGTAAATGCGATGATGGAAGGCGTGGTACGATCGCCCTCGGCGTTCTCGATAACCTTGGCCTTGTCACCGTCCATTACGGCAACACAGGAGTTGGTAGTACCCAGGTCAATACCAATAATTTTGCCCATTGAATTGCTCCACTCTCTAATCTTTGAATCTTTTGCTTTCGTTCGGCTCCGCCCGGCCTGTGTGCCGCTGCGGAATTTCGTTTAGTCTCTATGTGAGTGCGCTTGCGTTTTTTTCAAGCCTGCTCATCAACTTTTGTTGCGCCGCCACTATTTTTGGCGACCATCACCATCGCCGGACGCACCAGTCGACCACTCAGGGTGTAACCTTTTTGCATAGCCGCAATAACGGTATTGGGCTCCGCACCGGGAGCATCCACCATCGACATCGCTTCGTGCAGGGTAGGATCAAAAGGCTTGCCGACAGGATCGACCTGCTCCAGACCGAACTTCTGAATCCCGCTCAAAAACATGGAAAGTGTCATTTCAACACCTTCACGCAAAGGTGTGGTTTCGTTACCCGCCGCCTGCTCCGCCTCAATGGCTTTTTCCAGAGAATCAATCACCGGAAGCAGCTCCTTGGCGAACTTTTCCAAACCAAATTTGTGCGCCTTTTCTACATCCTGTTCGGCACGGCGGCGAATATTCTGCGCCTCCGCTTGTGCACGGATTGCCTGATCCTTTAACGCAGCTACCTCTTCGGCCAGCTTTTCGGCCTCTGCCTTCCAGTCCTTATCTTCAGCAGCGCCGGTCGCGGCTTCTGGCTCCACTGCCGGCTCTTCGGCCTGCTCAGCATTTTCGACTACCGGCTCTTCAGCCTCATTCAGCTTTTGGTCTTCGACACTCACCTGCGTCCCCTCTTGATTCGCTTTGACTTGTTCATTCGCAGACGCATGCGCCTACGCTAGTTTGCAGGCTATATGGGGCTGGACTGATAACTTTCAAGGACTATTTTTTGGTCATATGCAAAAACCACCAACTTGCTGCCAGAGGGCTTCACTCACTGAGCGCAAGAAAGTAAACTCGTGCGCATGTTTTACCCGCCTGTAGCCATCGAGAGAATTCTGCATGCTCAATCAATTAACCGTTAAGAATTTCGCTATTGCCGACCAGATCGAGGTCGAATTTAAAGATGGTATGACCGTATTGAGTGGTGAAACCGGCGCGGGCAAATCCATTATTCTCGACGCGCTTGGACTCACACTTGGCGACCGGGCCGACACCTCCATGGTGCGCCACGGTGAAGACAAAGCCGACATCTCTGCCGTGTTTGATGTCGCCCAGCATCCGGAAGCCAAAAGCTGGCTGGCCGAACACGATCTGGATGATGGCGAGCAATGCATTCTGCGCCGAGTCATCACGGCCGAAGGTCGCTCACGAGGCTACATTAATGGCCAACCTTCGCCACTGCAGAATTTAAAAGAGCTTGGCGAACGACTTATCGACATTCACAGCCAGCACGAGCACCAGTCTCTCCTGCAAAAAGACAATCACCGACTTATCGTGGATAACTTTGGTCAAATCAGCGCACTCTCGGCAGATGTAACGGCGGCTTATCGCGACTGGTCACGCAAGGCGCAAAAACTGGAACAACTCAGCAGCAACCAGGACGAACTGGCTGCTCGTGCCCAGCTGCTCGGGTTTCAGGTAGACGAGCTCAACAAACTTGCTCTGCAGGAAGGTGAAGTCGAACAACTGGAGCAGGAGCAAAGCCGACTGGCCAATGCCGAGCAATTGCTTCAGCAGTCCAATATTGCCCTGCAAATCTGTAGCGAAGGTGACGACAATGTAGAGGGCATGCTGGCCCATGCACTCCAGAGCCTGCAAAGCCTGCCGGGAGAAGAAGCGGCTCTGCAGGAAGCGATTACCATGCTCAGTGAAGCCCAGATTCAGGTAAACGAAGCGTCATCCAACATGCGGCATTTTGCCGACAGCTTTGAGCTCGACCCCGAGCGACTGCGCTGGGTAGAAGAACGCTTGAGCGCCGCCTACCAACTTGCTCGCAAACACCGCTGCCAGCCCGAAGAGCTCACCGAAGTACACTTCAAACTCAATCAGGAACTCGAGCAACTCACCGGCGGCGATCACAATCTGGAACAACTGGAACAGGAGCTGGAACAAGACCAGGAACAGCAACAGCAACAGCAA
>JBFHVM010000289.1:0-3514 GCA_041589495.1 Oleiphilaceae bacterium
GGGCTGCGGGAGGGCATTGATATCGGTCGCGGAACGGTCTTCCTGAATCAGGGAGGACTCTAAGTCCAATTCAGCAGAGTCCGCTACACCCGACTTACTCTCTTTTTTATTTGCGGAAAGGCTCAGCGGCGTTATCGTAATATCCGATTCGTCCGCTACCCACTCAAATACCTCTTCGATCTCCTCCCGGGAGGCATCCCCCCACAGCGTCAGCTCCCAGGCAAGATAACAACTGGTGGGATCAAGGCTGCGGAATTCGGGTAGATCATCGGTCAGTGCGGCGACCTTGAGCTGACCCAGTTCGCCTAATTCTCGAAACATGCGCAAGGGTTCGTTGCCCGTTCGCAGCACGTCCACTTCGGGTTTAAAATAGATCTGCCAGCCACTGTCCGAAATACCACCAGCGGTCTCTGCCACTAGGGAGTCACCCGTTGGTCCTGAAGCAGGCACTGCCCCCTCACCGCTCATAGCCTGCTGAAATTCCGCCTTAAGCGCGTCGGCCGTTTCAGTATCACAGGCTTCTCCCGCCTCGAGCTGGCTAATCATGCGACGCACGCAGTCAACAGCGCGCAGCAATAGATCAACGTGCTCGCTTTGCAGAACAAATTCACCCGCCCGTACAAGATCCAGAAGGGTTTCAAGGATATGTGTGAAATCAGCTATCTGAGCGAAACCGAAGGTACCGCTACCACCTTTTATGGAGTGTGCTGCACGAAAAATAGCATTGATGGTTTCATCATCGGGCTGCTCGACGTCGAAAGTAAGTAAGCCCGATTCCATGGCATCGAGCCCCTCGTGACTTTCTTCGAAAAATACTTGATGGAACTGGCTGAGATCGATGGTCATAACTAACTCTCTCCCCCTCGCATCACTCTGGGTCTGATTGGCTCGCTCTAATCGAGCACTTTATTGATCGTCGCCAAAAGCTTTTCGGGATTGAAGGGTTTTACCAGCCACCCCGTTGCGCCTGCTTTTTTTCCCGCCATTTTGATATCCCCTGCCGACTCGGTGGTCAGCATCAGGATGGGAGTAAAACGAAACTCTTCGAGCTCTCTAAGCGCCTTTACCAGCTCCAGGCCGTTCATGTTGGGCATATTGACATCAGATAGCACCAGATCAATATTGTAGTCTCTGGCCTTTGCCAGCGCATCGACTCCATCGACTGCTTCTACTACATCAAATCCGGCGGTAGTAAGCGTGTAGCCGACCATCTGACGAATGGAAGCAGAATCATCGACTGCCAGAATTGTCGCCATTGTCCTCTCCTAGTACCTGTCGTTCACTCGCAATATTGCCCGTTCGCATCACTGCTCTCTAACTTTCCGAGACAGCCAGTTCTGCTTCAACACCGAGCAAAATCGCCGCCTTGGCAAGGGGTTCGGACACTGCAGACCAGCGACACGCCAAGCCCTGCTTCAGCGCTGCCCGACGAAACGCCAACAAGGCCTGCAAGGTGGAGGTATCAACCCGCTTTACAGTACCCGCATTGATGGCAATAGCTTCGTCCTGACCAAGCGCAGCTTCCAGCACGCCGTGCAGCCCCTCAACATTGGCGATTGCCAGGATTTCGTCTAGCTGTATCGTATGCTCTGCCATTCCCACTCCGTACAAGCTGGGTGTGATTGAACTTCTGCCACTCTAAATGTAGTCCGAAAAAAAGGATTTGCTAAGTCTGTGAACGGGCACGACGGGCATTGAGGTCGTCTTCGAGGCGCTTTTCGAGCTTTTTTTCTGCTGCCACGTGCTCTTCCTGGCGGCAGCGCTTGACCAAATCATCGAGATTGCTGGACTTTTCTTTGCACGCCAACCATTGCTGACGCGCCTGATCAAAGGCATGACGTGCATGCACAATGACTTGTTGCTGCTGCTCAATAGCTGAAGAAAGTTGCTCAACAAAGCGGTGATAGGATTGCAGGTTTTGAACCAACAACGAACCTTGCATAGCCCCTTTCAGGCCCTCGAGGTATTGCTTCTGGTAGTCCTGAAGATCGTTGAGCTGGCGTTCCTGATGATCCAGGTAGCTACGGGCCTTTTGCAGCTCTTCCATAGCGCCCTGCTCTTTACGATGGGCAACATCCCATACCAGCTTGAGGCGTTCCGAGCGTTTAGCCATGGTTTATTTAGGCCTGGGGAGCTGGCGTTGCAGCCGGATTGGAGTTTTCCTTACCCTGAGCAATGGTACTACGCATATGGCCTACCGAGGCCTCGGCGTTCGCTGCGTCCTGCAGCCCCTGCTGCAGAAACTCACGCATGCGATCTATCCGTTCGATGGCAAAATCGGTTTGCGGATCGGAACCGGGCACATAGGCACCCACACTAATGAGATCACGCGCCTGTTGATAGCGTGCATAGATTTGTTTAAAGCGCTGCGCATCCTTCAGGTGCTCAGGCGCTACCACGTGCGGCATAACCCGGCTGATGGAGGCCTCCACATCAATGGCAGGATAATGTCCCTCTTCGGCCAGCCCGCGCGACAACACAATGTGACCATCAAGAATGGCGCGCGCGGCATCGGCAATGGGATCCTGCTGATCATCGCCTTCAGTGAGCACGGTATAAAAGGCAGTGATTGAGCCACCACCTTCGGGTCCGTTTCCGGCGCGTTCCACCAGTTTTGGCAGTTTGGCAAACACCGAGGGTGGATAGCCTTTTGTTGCTGGAGGCTCACCGACCGACAAAGCAATTTCACGCTGCGCCTGGGCATAACGGGTCAGCGAATCCATCAGCAGAAGCACGCGCTTTCCCTGATCACGAAAATATTCTGCAATACGGGTTGTCAGCATGGACGCCCGCAAGCGCATTAGAGGAGAGTCATCGGCGGGCGAAGCCACCACCACCGAACGAGCAAGACCTTCTTCACCCAGAATATCTTCAATAAATTCTTTAACCTCACGCCCCCGTTCGCCGATCAGGCCCACCACCACGATATCGGCATCGGTAAATCGGGTCATCATCCCCAGCAACATACTCTTACCCACACCACTACCGGCAAACAGGCCGAGTCGCTGGCCTACGCCTACTGTGAGCAAGGCATTAATAGCCTTAATCCCTGTATCAAGGGAGCGTCTTATGGGAGCGCGCGCCAGGGGGTTAATAATATCGCCCGACATGGGGAGTTCATCTTCGGCGATCAGATCACCTTTACCATCGAGCGGCTTGCCGGCACCATCGAGCACGCGTCCCAACAAGCCCCAGCCCACCGGTATACTGTTGTCGAATTCAGTGGGCGTGACCAACGCGCCGGGGCGTAATCCTTCGGCATTGGTCAAAGGCATAAGAAAGGTGCGTTCGCCATCAAAGCCCACTACTTCGGCTTCGATTTCCTGCCCTCCAGCACCTCGAATCAGGCAGCGGTCGCCCACTACGGTATCGCAGCCAACGGCCTCTAGTGTCAAGCCAACCATGCGCGTCAGACGGCCACTTACTTCAGGCTTGCAATCATCAGGCAAGGCCTTGCCCAATTTGGCCAGTCGATCGGCAATGGGACTATACATCGGACTCATCCTCGACTGCA
>JBFHVM010000290.1:0-3492 GCA_041589495.1 Oleiphilaceae bacterium
AGAAATCCTGCCTGCCGACGTGGTGCTGATCGCCTTTGGTTTCCGACCGAGTCCGCCGGATTGGCTCGAAAACGTGAAGGTAGAGGTGAACGACTGGGGGGGTGTTGAAGCGCCCGAAGAAGCGGAGTTCCCCTTCCAGACGGCCAACCCCAAGATCTTTGCCGGTGGCGACATGGTACGTGGCTCCGATTTGGTAGTGACCGCCATTCATGAAGGTCGCAAGGCGGCTGAAGGAATTTTGGATTATCTGGATGTCTGATTGGACTGAACTGAAAAATGACCGTTTTCTGCGCGCACTGGCTCGCGAAAGCGTGGATGTGACGCCGGTCTGGATGATGCGTCAGGCCGGGCGTTATTTGCCCGAGTATCGTGAGACGCGCGCCAAGGCCGGAGACTTTCTCAGCCTGTGTAAAAATACAGAGCTGGCATGCGAAGTCACACTGCAGCCCTTGGAGCGTTTTCCGCTCGATGCGGCTATTCTGTTCTCCGATATTCTGACCATACCCGATGCCATGGGGCTGGGGCTGTATTTCGAAACGGGCGAAGGCCCGCGTTTTCGCAAGACCGTGCGTACCTTGGCCGAAGCTGAAGCCTTGCCGATTGCCAATACCGCCAAGGACTTGACCTATGTCACCGATGCAGTGAGCATGATCCGTCGTGAGCTCAATGGTCGCGTACCCTTGATTGGTTTTTCCGGCAGTCCCTGGACACTGGCGACCTACATGGTAGAAGGTGGCAGCTCCAAAGATTTTCGCCATATCAAGGCCATGCTCTACAGTGAACCGGAGACTCTGCACTTGATTCTCGACAAGCTGGCACAGTCGGTGATCGAGTACTTGAATGCTCAGATTCGTGCCGGAGCCCAAGCGGTACAGATTTTCGACAGCTGGGGTGGTGCGTTAAGTGATCAGGCCTATCAGGATTTTTCACTGCGCTATATGCGGCAGATTGTTGATGGTTTAATCCGTGAGCATGATGGCCGAAAAGTTCCGGTGATTCTGTTCACCAAGGGTGGTGGTTTGTGGTTCGACAGTATTGCCGATGCCGGTGCCGATGCCTTAGGTCTGGACTGGACCATGAATATTGGCAAGGCCCGCGAGCTAGTGGGCAGTCGTGTTGCGCTACAGGGCAATATGGATCCTTCGGTACTTTATGGTTCGCCTGCTCAAATTCGTGCTGAAGTAGCTCGCATTCTTGAGTCTTTCGGTGCCCATAACGGTCATGTGTTTAATCTGGGGCATGGTATTCACCAGTTTGTTGACCCGGACAGCGCTCGTGTGTTCGTCGAAGCAGTTCACGAATTGAGCGCCCCCTATCATCGATAAAATACAGCTGGCATCGTCCGTTGCTGGCTGTATTGCTTCATTTGTGACCGTATCGCTTTCTCCTGCTTTGGCAAGTCGTCTACAATCGGGCCGCGATTGACTATTAACGGAACTGTGACCAGGATGAAGTCTGCCCTCCGCATTGCAATGACCTCGCTCATGCTCGTCTTGATGGGAGCCTGTGGTGAATTGGATATCCTTGAAGAAGATAAGGACTTTGAAAAGACTCCCCGCACCACGGATGTAACATTGGAAAATGCTCAGCCCATCGCTCTGGGGATAGCGCATTCGGTGATTTTGCCCAGTTTGTATTTGCCCTTGCATCGTTTTCTCGATGCTTCTGAGTTGCCTGCGGATGCTACCTTGGATGCTATGCCGGTTGATGCGCAGGGCTTTCTAAATTCGGATGTATATGCGCGTGCGTGTCTGAATGGCGGCTTTGCTCGGTATCAGTTCACAAGAGCGGCGGGCGAGGATCATGTGCCAGGGGATCAAGTATTGCTTGACTATGATCAGTGTATGGATGGGCAGGGCAATGTGCGCAATGGTCAGCTACGCGCGCTTTATACGAAGTTGGAAGGCCTGAATCATCGTTTTGTCAATCAGGGCACAGAGCATTGCATTGAGCAGCTGGCCTCCGACATAGGCAAGAGCTATGAAACACGATTTGTCAGTGCGGACGTGGTGAATTTTTATCGTCGAGGGGAGCTTGTTGAATTGCAGGCTGCGAATCTGACCAGTCCGGAAGACGAAGATATTCCGCCGACATACGAAGCCGTTTATTCAGAACTTTTTAGTTCGGATGCCAATGTTATCATCGTCAATCAACGGGAGGACGCACTGCCAACGAGCTTGGGGGGGGATGATGTTTATTCATTGCGAGAAGGCGCCCCGTTGCGAGAGAGATGTCAGGCCTATGAGCGTCACTTGAGTATTACGGCTACTGCTTATGAGATAAGTCTGGCGGACGGTTTAACTTTGCAAATGAATGGCTCGGTTCAAGCGCGCTCCATTTCTGAGGATCCCAATCTGGCAGCATTGCGTGTGGTGGATAGTGATTACAGTATGAGAGTGACTCTCGGGAACACCGAAGACACTTATTCCATGCAAATGGACGACGTCATGTTTTCCGAGGACCCCCTCAATGGCGCTTATAGTCTCAAGGCCAAGGGCCTAGTCAATTCCAGCGCGCTATTTGGTGTGATGGAGCTCGACGGAGAACACGCCCTACTTGGTAACGCAAGTGAAGCATTACCGGCCAGTGGTGGATTGAACGTGAAGGGTTTTGGGTTGGAGTCTGTATTTATTGCCCCAGATGAGGATGTACTGGCATTACGAGTTGACTACAACGGCGATGGTAATGGTGATACCTTCCCCGATGTCGATGAGACTCTTTTTGTGACTTGGGTGCAGTTGCTGGAAAGAGGCTTTATAGAAGTAGGCTCCGAGTAAGCAGCATGGCAAAAACGAAAACGGCCTTCGTTTGTACTGAATGTGGCGCAGACTTTTCTAAGTGGCAGGGACAATGCCCGGAGTGCGGGCAATGGAACTGTGTTCAGGAAATTCGACTTGCCAAAGTCAGCTCTAAGTCTGTTGCCAATACGCGGGCCGGATACGCCGGTACCAGTGCCGAAATCAAACGCCTTAGCAATATTGATTTATCCGAGCAACCACGTTTTACCACAGGAATTGCGGAGTTTGATCGCGTTTTGGGTGGTGGGCTGGTGCCGGGCTCTGCCATTCTTGTTGGTGGTCATCCCGGAGCGGGCAAAAGCACGCTTCTCCTGCAAACTCTCTGTAATCTTGCTGCCTCTCACGATGCGCTTTATGTGACGGGCGAAGAATCTCTGCAGCAGGTTGCCATGCGCGCGCAACGGCTTGGTTTGCGTGCCGATTCTCTCAATATGTACTCCGAAACCAATGTCGAGGCCATCGAGCACAACGTTGAGCAGCTCAAGCCTCGTATTCTGGTGGTGGATAGTATTCAGGTGATGTTTACCGACGGCCTCGAGTCGGCGCCAGGCTCTGTTTCGCAGGTGAGGGAATGTGCAGCGCGCCTGACGCGCCTTGCTAAGCAAAGCGGTATGGTCTTGTTTTTGGTGGGGCATGTGACGAAAGAGGGGGCTATTGCCGGCCCTAAAGTGCTTGAGCATATGATTGACTGCTC
>JBFHVM010000291.1:0-3462 GCA_041589495.1 Oleiphilaceae bacterium
CACGCTTAGTGAACCCGTTCTGCCCGAACGACTGCGTATCACCGATGGTGTGAATCACACCCTGTACTTCAAAACCTTTGGCCATGGTCAGCTCCTTAAAAATAATGGAGCCATTGTAGGGGGGCTGACCGATGGGTACAAGCGCCGCTCAACCAGCCACAAGCAATCGCCAAAACTTGTGCATACTGCACAAACGATATATATTTTACCCAAACTGCAACGAGATTCAGCAATGAGTGCTCACATCCAGGACACACCTGATAAATCGGTCGTGCTCACCAAAGCTCTGCTCAACTGCGCCGACCAGCTGGGCCTCAAGCCCGCAGAACTTGGAGCAGCACTGGGTGTACACCGCAGCGCCGTCAGCCGCCTGAAGCACAACAGCACCCTCGACCCCGAGTCAAAACAGGGCGAAATTGCGCTGATGCTCATCCGTATCACCCGCGCCCTGCACGCTCTGACCGGTGGCGACACCGACTGGATGCAGCACTTTATGCGCACGCCCAACCGAGAAACGGGCGGCATACCAAAAGACCAGATCGCTACCATCACGGGTTTAACCACCGTACTTCAGTTTACGGACGCCATCCGGGCAAAGATTTAACATGATCTGGGAACGCTGCAACGGAGCGCAGCACATCACAGCGCTGAAAGGCACCCTGTTGCGCTTAGTCGAAAGCCAGGAACACGTCGCCACCATGAGCATGGTCGACACCCTGGATGAACAAGCCCTGCTCGAAGACATGCTCGAAGGCAGCAAACCGCCCTACCCGGCGGACACCAGCCCAAACAACCTCGAAAAATACGACTACCTGCTCAAATCACCGTTCCGCTATCCACCACTTAAATGGGGCTCGCGGTTCGGACAAACGCACGAACGCAGCCTGTTTTACGGCGCAAAAAACGCCACCACCGTACTCGCCGAATCCGCCTACTATCGGTTTATCTTCTGGTACTCGATGCACAGCGATCAAAGCATCACGCCACCCAAAGCGATGATCAACACCCAGCACAGCATGTTCGCCGCCGACTACCAGACAGAGCGCGGCATACAGCTACAGGCACCGCCATTTAACGAATACCAAACCAGCCTCACCCACCCACAAGACTACAGCGCCAGCCAGACCATCGGCACCGCCATGCGTAACGCCGATGTGCAAGCGTTTGAATACACCTCCGCACGGGACGAACAACAAGGCACCTGCGTTGCCCTGTTTACGATAGAAGCCATGAAAAGCAAAAAGCCGAAAAGCATCACCCGCTGGCAATGTCAGCTAACTGCGGATGAAGTGTCGTTTAAACAAGTAGGCCAGCGGGAGGTTATCCGCTTTGCGTTGGACGGGTTTCTGGTGGATGGGAAGTTGCCGAGTGGGGCTTGAATCGGCTTTTCTGATCAAGCAAGTATGAACCTCAGCCCCTTAAGGCCGCTCCCCTCGAAAGCTGTTCTGAACGTCTCACTACCATATAAATCAAACGTCAGTTCGTTCTTAAATTTAAAAAGCGCTTCATTCCAACCCGAAGGAAAATCGACCCCTGCAACCGACTGCTTCCACCCCTCTTTTTCTTTATAACTTACCTTTGCGCCACTTTCTGGCTTCAACTCAAGGCAGTTAAAGATGTAGGCTGCTTTTCCTTGAAGTTCACAAGGTAAGAACTCACCATTGCCAGCAAGCACATCGTGCAAAGCGTCATAGCCTTTCTGGTTCATTAGCAACAGACCCGATTTCCAAAGACTTACATCCGCAAGATCAATGGTGCCTTCATTCTGAAAATACGACAATTCAATCGGCGACCAGACTTCTGCGATAGAAAGATTAACCATAGGTAGAAACATTGCTTGTTTCTCGCCAATAGAAGGGTCGAGCACATCAAGGTAGTCGTCAATATCGAATACGATTGACTGGCACTCAGATACATCTGGTTCGATCCGGTAAATTTTCATACTTTCTTGAACACCTCTTTTAATGGTGGCTCAGTGACATAGTCAGGTTGAGCACCATCCCTTAACTGATGCCGGATCGACTTCAGCTTATCCTTAAATGCTTGCTCGCTCATAATGTGGTGAGTTTCCGAGTGAACCCAGTGCTCATAATTATTAGTATGGATCTCAGCATGTGCATTTGCTTTTGGCATTGCAGGGTGGCCTTTGTGTTCGATAAAACGCGGCATCCAGGCACCGTTCACAGGATCGTTGATACGAATCCCATGAAAGTGGAGATCAATACGAGATTCGGCTGCGAATTGAGTGCAGCCCTTCCCCTGAACTATATGGTGCGCTACAAAACACGCATCAGGTTTAGCGGGCCCTTGTTCTTGCATGTATTTCGCCAGAACTTTAGTGGGATGATGTTTCTCTAACCCCATAGCGCCGCGCAAAATTGCTTTCTGCTGACGGTTATCACCATCAGCCGGTTTGAGAGCAGCTCTGTATTGATCAAGATTCAACTGAACGGAAGCCTGGCCCATTGCGGCCAGACGTTCAATTTGAAGCTGCTTAAGAAGTTTCTGTAATTCTCGTTGAGCCTTGCGTTCATCTTCCTTCGAAAGCGAGACTGCGCAACTTTTCTTAGCATGAAAGTTTTTGGCTTTTGCCTCGAAATCAGCCAACAGCCTCTCTAGCGGAGTCATTTCGTGCAGGTGCTGTGTAACTCGCACTCCGTGATCGTATTCCATACTCTTAATCCTGCCCTGTAATGCACACTTTTAACGTAAAGCTACGCAGCAAAACTCTCCCTGAGAATGGTACTTTAGCCGATCCCGGGTTACATCATTTTCAACTAACGATTCAAATCACGTTGTCAGTCCTTCTGAATCTTCCCACCAACCCCTTTAAACTTCTCAACAAACACAGCGATTTTCTGGAACACCGTCTGCTTCTTGGTGTGATACTGCGGGTTTAACGGGCTCATCTTAGGCAGAACAGAGTTCAGCTCTGTGCCCGCGTCGCTGGCGTACTCGCGCTTAAGCGAGCTGATTATGTAGCGTCGGGCTTCTTCGGCATTGAGGTTCTCGGTTTCAATCAGCTCGTCAGCTTCGCGCTGCTGTTCGGCTTGAGCGAAGGCAAAGAAGGCTTCAATAACCGTGGCTTTATCGTCGATCTCGTCCAGATCTGTCTGGTTGATGAAGTCGACCACCAGGCTTTCTTTGGCGCGGTTACCAAGGCTGCCGCGGATCACACGGCGAATTTCATCCACAAGATCAGACTTGCTCTTGTTCTTCTTATTGTGCTCGAAGATCAGCTCAAGAATGTAATCAAGGTTGATCTCCTGCGACTTAAGCAGGTCGACCTCAAACACCACATCATCCCAGTCGATGGTGGATTTCTCTTGTGCTTCTGCCGACTTCTGGCCGCGCTGCCAGTCGCGGATATCGTTATAACTTGATCGATAATCCTGAATTTTTCGATCTGCAGGCAGACGAATACTCTGTAATTCTGCCAGCTTGTCATCATCGAGATAATGC
>JBFHVM010000292.1:0-3411 GCA_041589495.1 Oleiphilaceae bacterium
ACAGGAAGTGTGCCAGCTGCGCTGGGACTGGGAGTTTGATCTTCCGGAACTCCAAACCAGTGTGTTTGTGCTACCGGGCGATATCACGAAAAACGCGAAACAACGCATCGTGGTATTAAATTCGGTTGCGCGAGCTGTCATTAATCGACAACGCGGTAAGCACCCGGAGCGTGTGTTCACGTATCGGGGGCGTCCGACGAATTCGATTAAAAATACGGCCTGGAAGCGCGCGCGAAAAGCCGTAGGCCTGGAAGCGGCCCGACTGCATGATTTACGTCATACAACCGGTCGCCGGTTACGCGCTGCCGGTGTATCACTGGAGACACGTAAAGATATACTTGGCCATGAAGGCGGCCACATCACATCGCACTATTCGATGCCTGAAGTACAGGAGTTAATTGATGCAGTGGAGAAGATTGCTTTCGAGCCAAAAAACGGGACACCGTCACTGCGGATCATCCGACTTGAAAGCGGGTCCCGCAAAACTCCCGCAAGGGAAAATGGGGGCGACCCTTTAAGATCGGTAAGTGATTGATTTTAAAGGGAAAAATTGGTAGCAAGGGGCGGATTCGAACCGCCGACCCCAGCATTATGAGTGCTGTGCTCTAACCAACTGAGCTACCTTGCCGAAGAGGCGCGTATTCTGTTGTTTTTGCCCTTAGGTGTCAAGGGTTGCATGACGGTTTTTTTGTGAAAAATTTGGAGCCGGGCGAGATGGTGGCTTTGAGTGCAAGACAGCGTATGAGAGTCTAGACTTTGAAGACTGTTTTCAGGACGTAAACCATGCATGCAGAGCACAGCGAAATGGCCCGGTTCTTGGCCGGTCATGCGCCCTTCAACACCCTTCCCCTCGAAGCGCTTGAGCGTTTAGCGGGGCAGATTGAGGTGAGCTACTTCAAGTCAGGATCGAAGATTCTGGAGTTTGGAGAGCCCATCGCCGATCTCTACGTGGTGCGTTCGGGCGCGGTAGAACTGCTTCGTAAAAGTGGAGAGCTGTACAACCGACTATCGGTAGGAGGTGTTTTCGGGCAAACGGGCATTATGCTGAATCGTCGCGTTCGTTATCCCGCTAGGGCGCTTGAAGACAGCCTGGTGTACTGCATTCCATTGAGTTATTTTGAGGCCTACTGCGATGAGTATGAGTCCTTTGCCGATTACTTTGAGGCCGAACAGGAAGGCATTCTGCGTCACGCCTTAAGCAAAGAACTCGATCGCAGTGATCTCAGTACGGTTAAGGTCGCCCGGTGCCTGCACCGCCCGCCTCTAACCATTTCGCCAGACGCCAGCGTTCGTTCAGCCGCCCAGATCATGACTCAGGAACAGGTTTCGGCATTGTTGGTAATGGAAGAGCCGGCAGCGAGCCATGCCCAGCATTCTGCTCACCAGATTCAGGGCATCATTACCGACAGTGACTTGCGTAGTCGGGTATTGGCCGAGGGTTTGTCCCATGATGTAGAGGTATGCAACATCATGACACCGTCACCCAAGGTGCTGGATGCCGATAGTTACCTGTTCGAAGCCATGCTAACCATGCTATATGAGAACGTGCATCACCTGCCGGTTTTATCCCGTGGCAAGCTGCAGGGGGTGTTGGCCTTGTCGGACATTGTGCAGCACGAGTCACAAAACAGTCTGCTGTATGTGCGAGAGATATTCAGTTATCAAAATATCGACAGTTTAGCCAAGCATGCTGGCCGTTTGCCCCAGGTGTTTCAGCGTCTGGTCAATGAAGATGCAAACTCACACATGATCGGTAGCGCCATGTCGGCGATCAGTCGTAGCTTTTGCCAGCAATTGTTACATCTGGCCGAAGAAGCGCTGGGCGCACCGCCTATCCCCTACTGTTTTCTATCCCTCGGTTCGCTGGCTCGCGAGGAGCAGACCCTCGTGACCGACCAGGACAATGCTCTGGTATTGGATGATAGCTACAGAGAGGACGAGCACGGGAGCTATTTCGCTAAACTCGGAGAGTTTGTGTGTCAGGGCTTGGCACGCTGTGGCTATCCGCTCTGCGATGGCGACATCATGGCGCAAAATCCCAAATGGCGCCTCACTCTCAGTGAATGGCAAGCACAGTTTGCGGACTGGTTGAGTAATCCGGAGCCCCAAGCCTTGCTCAACAGCAGTATATTCTTTGATCTAGAGGGCGTGGCAGGCGAGCTTACTTTAGCGGTTGAACTGCAGTCTTATCTGGCCACAGAGGCGCCAAAACATCCCCGTTTTCTTGCCTGCCTGGCACGCAACGCATTGAATCGCACACCTCCGCTGGGCTTTTTTAAGGAGTTTGTGGTTGAGCCTGATGGCGCCTACCGAGACACCATTAACCTTAAGCGCCGAGGAACGGCCCCGCTCACCGACGTCATTCGTGTGCATGCTCTGGCAATCGGCAGTAGCGAACGTAATTCCTTCAGGCGGCTTGATGATATTGCCGAGTCCGATCTGTTACCCGAAGGTAAATGTCTCGAAATCACCGATGCGCTGGAGTACCTGTCGATCATTCGGGTGCAGCATCAGGCTAAAGCGCTCGCACAGGGCAAGGAAGCCAACAATCAGCTCAATCCGAAAACCCTGTCGGCTTTTGAGAGACGCTCGCTTAAAGCGGCTTTTCAGGTAATTGATAACGCTCAAAAGTTCCTCAAGTTCCGATACACCGCCAACCAACCCATCCGTTAAGCCATGCCGAAGTCGCCGCGCATTCCGCATCATTGGCAGCATTATTTTCGCTCTCAGGCAGAGCAGGCTCCGGAACCTTTGGGTACTTTTTATCGCGCAGGCACCGTGAATGCGAGCACGCCATTAAACTCGCTTACTTTTATGGCAATGGACTTTGAAACGACAGGCCTCGATGCCGATCAGCACGAAATCATCAGCATCGGACTGATTCCATTTACCCTGAAGCGTATTTTTTGCCGCAGGGCCAGCCACTTATTGGTACAACCGGAAGGAGAACTGTTGTCAGATTCCGTTACCATCCACGGTATTACACATGATGATTTGATGCAGGCAGAACGCCTGCAAAACGTGCTGCCACGGCTTCTTGCCATGCTTGCAGGCCATGTGGTGGTGGTGCATTACAGGCAAATAGAGCGCGACTTTTTATGGCAAGCCAGCCAGCGATTGTTTGGCCATGAATGGTTGTTCCCCCTCATCGACACCATGCAACTGGAATCGCGCTTACTCAAACAACAACGACGCTTTTGGCAATGGTCTTCACCAAAAGCATCGTTACGTTTAGTCGACTGTCGCCAACGCTACCATCTACCCCACTACACATTGCACCACGCCCTCAACGACGCCTTGGCGACCGCAGAACTCCTTCAGGCACAACTTCAACACCATTGCTCAGCTGACGAGCCGGTGGGTCAGTTTCTGGTTTAAACTGCGAGGCTGGTTAGAGAACGCGTCATAAAC
>JBFHVM010000293.1:0-3389 GCA_041589495.1 Oleiphilaceae bacterium
ACATGACGCTATCCTCAACTTTTGGTCATTGTGAATAAATGTAAAAATCAAGCTGGTCGCACCAAATAAATAGTGATAACTTTACGCTTCCTTTTGGGTGCCGTGGCCAGCTAAAGCTGGTGGGTATCACGTAATAGAATAGATATGCGGCCCGACAGCAACATGACATAAGAAACAAAGATGGATTTGGATACACGCAATTCTCGAGGTCGTCGATCAGCGGCGATCTTTTCGCTAGTACATCTTGCCCTCCTTGCAATGTTCTCCACTCAGCTCTTGGCTATTCAGCCCAGTTCAGAGCAAATCGCTGCCTTTAAAAATCTACCCGCCAGTGAGCAGAAACGATTGGCGGCACAGTATGGCGTGAGTCTGCCGGGTGCGTCTCAGCCTGTTAGCGCGCCCGTCGTGCAGCCTACAGTGAGTGTGATTTCCAAAACGGAGGCAGCAGATAACAAAAAGTCTTCCGAGCAGGTGCATGACCTGGCGGATGACGCGAAGCAGTTAACACCCTTTGGTTACGACCTGTTTTCCGGCACGCCGACTACGTTTACACCGATTCATGATGTGCCGGTGAGTTCGGATTACGTGCTGGGGCCTGGTGATTCTCTCAAAGTGAATCTTTACGGAAAGGAAAGTAAGGCGTTCGAATTGCCGGTAGATGTGGAAGGTAAAATTTATATTCCGGATCTCGGCCCATTATCCATTGCCGGCCTCAGTTTTTCCGAGGCTAAGCAAAAACTGATTAGTACGATTGATCAGAAGATGATCGGTGTAAAAGCCAGTATCGCGATGGGACAACTGCGTGCCATTCGGGTGTTTGTATTGGGCGAAGCCAATACGCCAGGCTCGTACGTGGTGAGCTCATTATCGACCATGACCAATGCGCTGTTCTTGAGCGGTGGTGTCGCGTTGACCGGGTCCCTTCGTGATATTCAATTAAAACGCAAAGGCAAGGTAGTGCAACGTCTCGACCTCTACGATCTCTTGCTCAAGGGCGATACCCGCAATGATGCGCAGTTGCGCTCGGGTGACGTGGTGTTTATTCCTACGCTTAAGCAAAGTGCCGCCGTGAAGGGCGAAGTGAAGCGGCCTGCGATTTACGAGCTGAAAGGGCAGGAAACAGCCAGTGACTTAGTGGCGTTGGCGGGTGGTTTTACTGCTGCTGCCTACCCCGAGCTGTCGCAGATCGAGCGTTATGCCGAGGGCGATAATAAGATTGTTGTAGATTTAGATTTGACCACTGTCGGAGAAGGTTTCGTTATCAAAGATGGTGATGTGCTCGATGTGCCGACTACACTCAAGCGCAAGGAAGGCTTAGTGTCTTTGAATGGCCATGTAATGCGTGGTGGTGAACAAAGCTGGAAGCCGGGCATGCGTATCAGTGACCTTGTGCAAAGCGTCGAGTCTCTCAAGGAGAACCCGGATCTCAATTATGCGATCATCAAGCGCTATCCCGAGCCGCAACGTAGTTTGCAGGTAATCAGCTTTTCACCCTCTCAAGCATTGAATAATCCCGGCTCAAAATCTGATCCTGTGTTAAGGAGTCGCGATGAGGTGGTGTTTTTCGGGCGGTTCGATGGTTTGCGTGAGCGGATAATGGAGAATGTCGTCGCAACTCTTCGCGCTCAAGCAACCATTGCAGAGCCTGCCAAAGAGGTAGCGGTGAGTGGAAATGTGCGTTTTCCTGGTAATTATCCCCTGGTAGAAGGTATGACGGTTGAGCAGCTCATCTACGCGGCAGGTGGGTTGACAGAAAAAGCTTTCCAGTTGCGCGCAGAATTGAGTCGCACCGAGTTTAGCGAAGACCAAATAAAGCAACAAAGCCGCTTCGATCTTAATCTCACCGATGCTCAGGCCCTGCAACAGACCCTGAAATCGCGTGATGTCCTGCAGATCAAAACGATACCTGAATGGGCGGAGTCGCAGCGTGTAACGTTGAGTGGCGAAGTGCGCTTTCCGGGAACGTATCCGATTCATAAAAACGATAGTCTGGCTGATGTTATAGAGCGCGCTGGTGGGCTAACGGAGTATGCGTATATTCCCGGGGCCGTATTCACTCGTGTTGAGCTCAAGCAGCAACAGGCGGCGCGACTTCAGGAAATGCGTGATCGCCTCAAAGATGATATTGCCAAAGCGGAACTGGCTGTTTCGAACCAATCAAGTAATGACTCGAAAAGTGGTGCCGAGATTGCTGAGGCGCAAAAACTTCTCGATCAGCTATCGAAAACTTCGGCCACGGGGCGGCTGGTGATTGACCTCCAAAAAGTCATCGCAAAATCAGAGGACTACGAAATACCTTTGCAGGATGGCGACGAATTGTTCGTTCCCATGCGCAAAAACTCGGTAACGATCGTGGGTGAGGTGCAACTGCCCATTTCCCAAATCTATGAGTCTGCACTCGATTATCAAGATTACATAGAGCGCAGCGGTGGCACGACCGATAAGGCCGATGAAGAACGCATTTATATCGTAAAGGCAAATGGCTCCGTCGAAATCCCGGATTCCAGCTCCTGGTTTGTTGCCAGTTCTGCTCAGGTAGATCCCGGCGATACCATAGTTGTTCCTTTAGATGCAGACAAGGTTGATCAGGTTATTTTGTGGCGTGATTTGAGTCAGATTTTCTATCAGATTGCGCTGGGTGCTGCTGCGGTGGGTAGCTTGTGATGGCGGAATCGATAGGCGAACCGAGGATTAAAACGGATGAGAGCGCCCAAGATGGTGACGTTGACCTTAGAGAGCTTTTTGTGGCTATCTGGGCAGGTAAGTGGCTTGTAATTGCTTTTACCGTCGTGTTCGCCATTGCCTCAGCTTTATACGCTAACTCGCTGCCAAACTTATATACAAGTACCGTTGTTCTCGCTCCAACAGAGTCGAGCGGTGGCGGTATTGGTAAGCTCGCAGGTCAGTTTGGCGGTCTAGCCTCCTTTGCTGGCGTCAATCTGAATGCTGGTGAGGGTAGCAAAACTGCAGAAGCACTCGAAATACTCAGAAGTTGGGCGTTTATAGAGGAGTTTATCCAAGAGAAAAATCTCGCACCAAAGGTGTTTGCCGTGACAGGTTGGGATCCAGAGACAAAAGAATTAATCTATGATACTTCGCTATATGACCCCGAAGTCAAAGTATGGGCGCGTGAGCCCAAAAGTGCGAGTCAGGTAGGCCCAAGTTCTTGGGAGCTGTTTGAAAAGTTCAGTGATACGCTGGGGCTTTCTGGTCGACACCTACAGCTGCGTCGGCTGCGGCTTCTGCGTCAAGGCGTGCAAGATCGAAAACGATATCCCCATGGAAGCCAACGTCACCCGCACCTGGGTCGAGCGTTACGTGCTGCGGAAGGATGGCGAGCCGGTGATGGACTCCCCGAAGGGCGCCCTCAACGGCTTTACCAGCAAGCT
>JBFHVM010000294.1:0-3280 GCA_041589495.1 Oleiphilaceae bacterium
CCAAGCGATTAGTATTGGTCTGAAGCGCGCGAAATATATTCTGGATCGACAAGCTGTACCTGCGGCGCTTGCGCTGAAGTTCAAGCTGGCAGATGCTCTGGTGCTGCGCAATATCCGCTCGGTTTTGGGTTTGGACCGTTGCCGTTTTGCCCTGACCGGCGCTGCACCCATTTCTCCTGACCTGATCAACTGGTATTACGCTCTGGGCATTACCATGGTCGAAGGATATGGCCAAACAGAATGCTCGGGAGTGGGTACCGCCAACCGACCTGGCAAAGCCAAACTGGGTACCATAGGCACGTGTATCGATGGCGTGGATGTGCGTATTGATGAGCGGGGTGAAATTCTCATCAAAGGCCCGAATGTGTTTATGGGTTACCTCAACCAGCCGGAAAAAACCGCCGAGGTGATGAGCGATGGCTGGTTGCATACGGGTGATGTGGGCGAAGTGGATGACGAAGGCTATTTCAAAATTACCGACCGTCTCAAAAACATCATTATTACCGCCGGCGGAAAAAACATCACACCCTCAGAGATCGAGAACCAGCTCAAATTCTCGCCATATATCTCGGATGCCGTGGTCATCGGGGATAATCGCAAATTCCTCAGCTGTCTGATTATGGTTGATCAGGAAAATATCGAGAAATTTGCCCAGGACTGTGACGTTCCGTTCACCAATTACGCCAGCCTGTGTCGCGCCAAAGAGGTGGTGGATCTTATCGATGGGGAAATCAGTAAAGTGAACAAGGAGTTTGCCCAGGTGGAACAGATAAAGAAATTCCGTCTGATCGAGCAGATTCTGACGCCGGAAGACGACGAACTGACGCCCACAGGAAAATTGAAGCGCAGTTTTATCAGTAAAAAATATGCAGATTTAATCGACAGTATGTATGCCTGATCCGGTGCAGAGATCGGCAGTTCAATAAGCTGAATTTGAAGTAAAGGTGGTTTCCGTTCCGTGGAGGACCGGCAGCCTGACAACAAAAATAAGAGTGGGGAGGACTCCCAAGATGTGGAAGACAAAGCTAAAGACGCTAATGCTTGGCGTGGCCGCCGCCACGCTGCTGGCCGGCAATGCAGCGGCACAGCGCGGCGTGAGCGACACGGAGATTGTACTGGGTACCCATAGTCCCTTGTCTGGCACCGTGGCGGTATGGGGTGTTCCCTCCACGCAGGCCATGCGTCTGGTGTTTGATCAGGTCAATGCCGAAGGGGGCATTCATGGCCGCCGGATCAAATACATTGTTGAAGATTCCCAGTATCAGGTTCCGCGCGCCGTTCAGGCCGGCAACAAGCTGATTAATCGAGACAAAATCTTTGCCATGGTGGGTGCATTGGGTACGCCGATGAATAATGCCGTGATGCGCAATCAGCTGGCGAGAAAAGTGCCCAACATGTTTCCGTTCACGGCGGCTCGCTCCATGTCGGAGCCCCTGCACCCGATGAAGTTTGCATTCTCGTCGACCTATTACGACCAGGTGCGCGCGGCAGTGAATTACTTCGTCAAACAAAAAGGCAAGAAGACCGTCTGCACCGCCTACCAGGATACCGACTTCGGGCAGGAAATCCTCGATGCAACACAGGATGAACTAAACGCATTGGGCATGACGCTGGCAGCCAAGGTGCCACACAAGCCCACCGAAACCGAGTTTGTCGCCTCAGTGACTGCCCTGCAAAATGCGGGCTGCGATATAGTCACCATGGGTACCATTGTGGCCGATACCATCAAACTCTACGCCACAGCGCGCGGCATGGGTTTTGGTGCTGACTTTGTCGGTTCCTTTGCCTCCTATGATGACCTGGTCGCTACCATGGCCCAAGGCGCAACCGAAGGCTATTACGCAGCAACTGTAGCGCCCATGGCTTATAAAGACACCGTGAGTGGCGAAGCCAAAGCGTTTTTTGAAGCCTACGAGGCCCAGTACGGCAAGCCACCGACTGGCGCTGCTCAGGGCGGTTACATGGCCGCCAAACTGGTGGTGCAAGGGTTGCGGAACGCCGGTCGCGATCTCTCTACCGAAAGCTTCTTGAAAGGAGTTGAGCAAATCAAGGGCTTTAAAGACGTATTTGGCGGCGCCGAGCTGAACTTTTCAGAGACCCAACACAAAGGGCGTGACGACGTGTTACTAGCAGTGATTAAGGATGGCCGCTGGGTTAGTCTGGTTGATAATCTAGCTGAGTAAGTGCGCTAACCAGCAATCTAATGCGGAAATTATAAAGAGAACATAAAAAAAGGGAGCCCAAAGGCTCCCGCATCACAAGGTTCTGCCGTCCTGGCAGAGGGGTCTGTGCAAATAGCTATTAACGATGACTCATCGCTAAGCTACTTGGACAAGTCCAAAAGCAATTTGTTCAATCGGCCTACAAAAGCCCCCGGCTCTTTGAGCTGATCACCGCTGGCCAGTGCTGCCTGGTCGAACAGTACAAAAGCCAGATCGTTGAAACGATCGTCGTTCTGTTCTTCGTTGAGGCGCTGTACCAGTGGGTGGTCTGGGTTGATCTCGAAGGTAGGTTTGGTCTCAGGCACTTTCTGGCCTGCCGCTTCCATAATCTTCTTCATCTGGGCATCCATATCGTGGGCACCCGCTACCAGACAGGCTGGAGAGTCGGTAAGACGATTGGTCACGCGCACATCTTCCACTTTGTCTGCCAGCAGCTCTTTGATCTGCTTGAGCAGGCTTTCGTAGGTTTTGCTGGCTTCTTCCTGATGCTTCTTGTCTTCTTCCTGCTCGATTTCACCCAGGTCAAGTTCGCCCTTGGTGATATCCTGCAGGTGCTTGCCTTCGAAGTCGGTCAGGTAAGAAATCATCCAACCATCAATGCGGTCGCTCAGTACCAATACTTCGATACCTTTCTTGCGGAAGATCTCCATGTGCGGGCTGCTTAAGCCAGCTGCGTGTGACTCGGCGCTGATGTAGTAAATCTTCTCCTGGTTTTCCTGCATGCGTCCCACGTAGTCTTCCAGTGAGACATTCTGAGTGCTGTCGCCATTGGTTGAGGCGAAACGCAGCAGTTTGGCCAGCTTTTCTTTGTTGGCGTAATCTTCGGCCAGACCTTCCTTGATGACCTGACCAAACTCGTCCCAGAACTCCTGATACTTCTCAGGCTCGTTTTTAGCCATCTTGCTCAGCATATCCAATACACGCTTGGTCAGTGCCGCTTTCATGCTTTCTACAGCTTTATCGCTCTGCAGAATTTCACGAGATACGTTGAGAGACAGATCCTTGGAATCCACAATACCTTTAACAAAGCGCAGGTAGAGTGGCAAAAACTGTTCGGC
>JBFHVM010000295.1:0-3258 GCA_041589495.1 Oleiphilaceae bacterium
AAAGGCTTTTATCGCGCATCTGGATTGCGAAGTGACATTTGAAGAGTTTTCTTCAATGTTTTACGTCACGGTTCCGAGCACCGCCTACTGGGGGCACATGTTGTTCGTCTTGATGCGCCATGAAGGCGTACATATCCAACATAACCGGGCTAACTTTTTGACCCTGGCGCATTCACATGAAGACGTATCTCTGATTCTGAGCGCGTTCAAAAAGTCGCTGGCAAAACTCGTCGCCAACGGTTTAATCGAAGGCAATATGAAACATGCCAACGACTTCCTCAAACAGGGTGAAAACAGGATTCCGGAGGGAGCACGTCTGGGGCGCAATGCCGAAGGCGAACCGGCATATTTTATTGAGGACCCCGAGAACGCGGGTCAGTTCATTGAAGTAGGCAAACCATGAGCACAAACTTTAACCCCTTTGCACAAGGTGAGATCGCGCGCGTCAGTCCAACGACAATGCCACAAAGAGAAGTCATCGCATCGGCACAAATGAGCGATGAAGCGAATACGGCGTTTAATGAAACCGTTTCGATTTCGATCAATGGCTTGCTGGATAAAGATCTGCTCGAGCGCTGTTTTGAGAAAATCATTGCAAGGCATGACATACTGCGTGCCACCTTTTCCCGCAAAGGCACCGAACTCTGCTTGCAGGATCAAATTGATTTCAAGCTCAATTACATCGACCTGCGGAGCGATAGCGAACAGCAACAAAAAGAGTATATTCGTGGTCTTTGGCGCAACATCAGCCTGTCTCCCATGAACCTGGAGGAAGGCCCATTACTCTTTGCCTGGCTCATTCAACAGACGGAACAGCAGTGGGCGCTAACCATTGCAGCACATCATCTGGTTGTTGACGGGTGGTCGTATGGCATCCTGCTTTCAGAACTTTCCCAACTTTATAATAACGACGCTGAGGGTTCACAGCTGAGTACGGCGCCTTCCTATTTTGAAGTCGCAGACGACCTTGACGCACGGCAGGTCGCCAATACCGATACGGATTTTTGGCTCGACAAATTTGCCAGCCCGCCACCGCCGCTCGACTTACCGCTAGACTACGCTCGCCCTGCGTTTCGCACATTTACTGCAAACAGACTCGACTACGATCTGCCCGCTGAACTTGCCGCTAATCTCACTCAGGCAGCGGCTAAAATGCGAGCATCAACCGTGCATTTTTTAACTGCAGCTTACTTTATACTGCTGCATCGGCTAAGTGATAGCGACGACATTACAGCCGGGCTACCCGTAGCGGGACAACTCACGCTGGACAAGCCCAACTTGCTTGGCCATATGGTGCAACTGCTCCCCATCCGTGTTGCCATCAATAGTAATGACACATTCGCGCAGGTGCTGCAAAAAACCAAAGAAGCCATTTTTGAAGCCAACGACCATCCAAATTTCAGCTTTGGAAAACTGGTCGAAAATATGAAAGTCGAGCGCTCTCGCGTACCGCTTGTATCGACTATCTTTAATGTTGACCAGCCTAACAAAGGCATCACTTTTGGTGAGGCAAAAGGCGAAATCTATTCCCCCCCCCGCGCCGCCGAAAATTTCGAACTGTTTATCAATTGTGTACCGCAAGAAGACAAGCGCATCACACTGGAGACCACCTATTCCAGCAAGCTGTTTACCGAAAAAACCATCACCAACTGGTTACGCAGTTTTACCGCCATACTCAAACAGGCTCTTGGCACAACACATTGCAATGTCGGCGCCTTTGACCTTGGTTTGGATCTCGATATTGAACAAAAAACACTTAACGGCCCCATTGCAGCATTTGAACCTCAAACGCTTTGCAAGGCATTTGAGCAGAGTGTTGCGCGACACAGCAATAAAACTGTATTAGCGGATAATCTCGGAGAGCTAAGCTACGCAGAGTTGAACTTACTCATCGATCGCGTCGCACACCATCTCAACAGCCAGGGTATCGCACCTGGCGACATCGTAGCCATCTGCCTGCAACGAGACCGCAACATGCTTGCCTGCGTTCTCGCCACGCTGCAACTGGGTGCAGCGTACTTGCCACTGGATCCGGACTTTCCGGAGGAACGCTTGCGCTTTATGCTTGAAGACTCCAAGGCAAAGGTACTTATCAGCGATCAGGGCACTCCAGCCAACCTTAAGAATGGCGCAACTCTAAATCTCGATATACACAGCCTGATCACCGAGCCAAAAGATAAGAATCATGTCGTAGCGACGTCACCAACACAGCAGGCTTACCTCATTTATACCTCTGGCTCTACCGGCAAGCCCAAAGGCGTCAAAGTGCCCATGTCGGCGATGATGAATTTCCTCCACAGTATGGCTTGCAAACCCGGAATAACAGAGCATGATTGCCTTCTGGCGGTCACCACCTTGTCATTCGACATCTCTGTGCTCGAACTCTTTCTCCCCATAATTACCGGTGCCAAGCTCGTTATTGCCAGCAAGGAGCAGACCAGTGACGCGAAGCAATTACGAGACCTGTTAACTCTGCATGAGGCCACAGTCATGCAAGCCACACCCGCGACCTGGCATATGTTGCTCACCAACGATTGGCCGGGGAGCTCTCAACTTAAGGCATTGTGTGGTGGCGAAGCCCTTTCGAGACACCTTGCGCAGCAACTGCTGCCTCGGGTAAGCGAGTTATGGAACATGTATGGCCCAACCGAGACAACCGTATGGTCTACGTGTTCACAGGTAAGAGACAATACGCCTATTGATGTTGGACTGCCCATTCACAACACCCGCATCGCTATACTGGACGGCGCCTTAAATATACTTCCGCCCTCCTGCCCCGGAGAACTTTGCATCGGCGGAGAAGGCGTGACGCTGGGTTATCTGGGGCGGGACGATCTGACCCAGAGCAAGTTTATTGATCACCCTAAACTGGGTCGACTCTATCGCACCGGCGACAAGGCGAAGATCAACAACCAAAGTAGAATTGAACATCTCGGTCGTATGGATGACCAGATTAAGATTCGCGGCTTCAGGATCGAGCTTGGAGACATTGAAGCCACAATCGCGCAACAGGAGGCGATTGACCAATGTGCCGTGCATCTGTGGAAGGCTAGTGAGCATGACCACCGGCTGATTGCCTATTACGTTGCCAAACCAGGGCAACACGTGCAAACCATCACATTGCGCAAACAGCTTAAGCAGGCGTTGCCGGCTTACATGGTGCCGCAATCTTTCATCATGCTGAGCGAACTGCCGCGTACGCCGAATGGCAAGATTGATCGAAAAAACCTACCTGCACCCGAGCATACAAGCAGCTCG
>JBFHVM010000296.1:0-3254 GCA_041589495.1 Oleiphilaceae bacterium
ATGATGAACGTGGGTAACCCGGATCGCGCCTTTGATTTTCAGGCGCTGCCCAATGATGGTGTAGGTCTGGCTCGCCTCGAATTTATCATTAACCGCATGATTGGCGTGCACCCCAAAGCGCTGCTTAACTTTGATGCGCTGCCAAAAGAAGTCAAAGAAACAGTAGAAAAACGTATTAGTGGCTACGCCTCACCGGTGGATTTTTACATCGATAAGCTGGTGGAAGGTATCTCTACACTCGCTGCTGCGTTTTACCCCAAGCGCGTGATTGTGCGTCTGTCAGATTTTAAGTCGAATGAGTATGCCAATCTGATTGGCGGTACCCTGTATGAGCCTGACGAAGAAAACCCCATGCTGGGTTTTCGCGGTGCTTCGCGCTACATCAGTGAAACCTTCCGTGATTGTTTTTACCTGGAGTGTGAAGCGCTCAAGCGTGTACGTAACGAAATGGGTTTTACCAACGTCGAAATCATGGTGCCCTTCGTGCGCACGGTGGGCGAAGCCAAGCAGGTGGTAGATTTGCTCGAAAGCAAAGGGCTCAAGCGTGGCGAAAATGACCTCAAAGTGATCATGATGTGCGAGCTGCCCGCCAATGCACTGCTGGCTGATGAGTTTCTGGAATACTTTGATGGATTCTCCATCGGTTCCAACGACCTGACTCAGTTGACCCTGGGGCTTGATCGTGATTCGGGCATCATTGCGCATCTCTTTGATGAGCGTAACGATGCCGTGCGTAAGCTGCTGTCGAATGCCATTGAGGCCTGTAACAAGGCAGGCAAATACATTGGTATTTGTGGGCAGGGGCCGTCGGATCACCCCGACCTGGCTAAGTGGTTGATGGAGAAGGGCATTGATAGCGTGTCCTTGAACCCGGATTCGGTTCTGGATACCTGGTTCTTCCTGGCGGATGAAACCGCCGAGTAATAACGGGCTTAACCAATCAAAGAAATAGAGGAAGAGAGCGTGAGTACAGCGACGATAGTGACCCCCGACCTGTGTGATGAATATCCAGAGGTGCAGGTAGTGACCCCCATGTTCAATAACTATGGTGGTATTAAGGCTTTTGGTGGCGAAGTTGTCACGGTAAAGTGCTTTGAGGACAACTCCATTGTCAAAGAGCAGGTAGGTCTACCCGGTGAAGGTCGTGTCATGGTCGTTGATGGTGGCGGCTCCATGCGCAACGCGCTGCTGGGCGATATGCTGGCAGAGAAGGCGGCGAGCAATGGCTGGGCCGGACTGGTGATTTACGGCTGCATTCGAGATGTGGATGTGATTGGTGAAACGGCGCTTGGCGTGCAGGCATTGGGTACTAACCCACGCAAAACCGAGAAACGCGGCATTGGCGATCTTAATGTCCCGGTCACCTTTGGTGGTGTGACCTTTAAACCGGGGCAGTTCATCTATGCCGACAACAATGGCGTCATTGTGTCGGAAAAAGAACTGAGTATGCCTTAATTGCCGCGACAAGTGCACACTGAGCGCCGGGCTCGCCTGGCGCTCCATTAAAAAAGGCGAGTGAATAGCTCGCCTTTTTTATTTGTCGATGCTGAGTATTTCGGCGCCGAGCTGATAGGTGGTCTCATCTATTTGATCGCACCGCAGTACTTTAATTTTCGCGTCCAGCGAGGGAAATGCATCGTTACCCGAGGGTAGGGTAGTGCTGCAGATAGCCCCCTCCTGTATGGCTTCTGACACTTCAATCAGCATCCCGGTGCCACTCAAATCCCGGCAGTAACCTTGTAGTTCTTGTTTCCCTTCGTCCACAGTTAAAATGACTTCCGTATCCACTTTCATTCGAATGAAGTCGCGTTTTTCATCATAGGTACGACTGTACAGATTCGCCATGTCTCCGTTACCTCGTTAGATGGACGTCCCCATCTTTATAAGATTAAAATTTGAGCATGTCAAAGCCCTTGGGGGTAAAGGTAAGGGTTTGGTAATAAAGCTGTCTAGGCGATCACGGGTTGTAACAGAAGTTCACATTTGGCTTGAAAAACAAGGAGACTGGATGGGGGCTGGGTTTGAGGCAGCCCCAGGGGGTGAAGTTAGGCCCAACTGTCGTGCTTTTTGGTGGGGTTGATCATGGGGACAATCAGGGCAATCAGTACACCCAGTAAAACAAGACCGCCACCAATCATGAGCATGTTGGATTCGGATTTGTCTTTGAGGCGCATGTTTTCCACTTCAACCAGCTCGAGTTGATTGCGCAGCTGTTCATTGGTTTCGCGCAGCTCGCGGTTGCGCTGGTCGAGAGTGAGGGCGTTGGCCGAGATATTCTTAATCTCGGTCAACTCCTGTTGCGTGCGTTCAAGCTTATTCAACGTGCTTTGATAATCTGCATCGAGGCTGTTGTTATTGGCCTTCAGTTTGTCGAGCTGTTCACGGGTCTGCTGGTACTGCTTGGATAGACGAGCATGCTCCTGTTCCAGCTTAGTCAGCTTGACGCGCGCAATGGGCTCGCCAGTGAGATAACGTTTGGGTAAGAAGCCTTCGAGCCCGGAACTCAGGCGTATTTTGGCGAAGCCCTCAACATCGGGCTCGACCACTTCAACTTCAGTGCCGCTGCGTAACCCTTTGTGTACGATGCGGAAACTGGTGCTCGGGCCACTGCGTAAAGGTACGAAGAGCGTGTCATCAATGAACATGGTCTGGGCTTCGATGATGGCCCCCCACAACAGGCCAAGGCTCAGCAATAGAGATTGGATTAGTTTGGGATGTCTCACAATTGTCTTCCTTTTTTCGGCGGCTCAGGGCAGCACTTTTTTGAAGGGTTTTACAGTCACCTTTTGGTATACGCCGGCTTCAACATAGGGGTCGGCATCGGCCCAGCGCTGCGCGTCTTCCAGTGAGTCGAATTGCGCGACAACCAGGCTGCCGGTAAATCCGTTGGGCCCAGGGTCACTTGAGTCAATGGCTGGGTGTGGGCCTGCCAGCACAAGGCGACCTTCCTGTTTTAGCGTCTCGAGGCGCGCTAAATGGGCTGGACGAGCCTGTTGGCGTAAGGGCAGGCTATTGGCTATATCCTCAGAGATAATGGCATAAAACAGTGACATGTGGCGTCCCGTGATTTTTATTGGTGAATAATTTCTTCGAATTCCAGTCCGGTGAGTTTTTTGATCTGTTGGCGGAGCGTTTTCGCAAAAATATGTGTTTTGTGGTGGCGCGGCTCCAGGACAAGATCATTGCTGGCACATTTAATGTCCAGAAAAGCGGGGTGCTGTACGGCCGCTATTGGGGCTGTTTTCGTGAGTTAC
>JBFHVM010000297.1:0-3157 GCA_041589495.1 Oleiphilaceae bacterium
CAGCACCTTACAAAAGGCCGCCAATGACGCCCTCAAAAAGGGCCTCGATGATTACGATCGACGTCACGGCTATCGCGGCCCACTGGCAACACTAAGTATCGAGCAATTGACCGCCCCCAGCGAAGAGCTGACAAAAGCGCTGAACACCTTCAAA
This sequence comes from Oleiphilaceae bacterium, assembly GCA_041589495.1. GTDB lineage: Bacteria > Pseudomonadota > Gammaproteobacteria > Pseudomonadales > Oleiphilaceae > PZPK01. The sequence continues at coordinate 155 of JBFHVM010000297.1, forward strand.
CACGCCAACCATCATCGGGTAGCGCTGGTACTTGGCTTCGAGAACGACTCCGCCCAACTGCTATTTAATAATGGCAAAGAAGCTCCCCTACACTTTGATGGACTAAGCTGGGCAGCCCCGTATCAAGATGTAGACCGTCAGGGTCCGCCCCCAAACAAAATAGAAGATGTGTTGCAGCCCGGCGATATTATTTTAGTCGCGGGTAGCGATGACCAACTGGTACTGGCACAGACGCCCCAGGCTCAGGGCGCCTTAATCTCCATATCACCCAGCAATGGCGCCATCAACGCCATTACGGGCGGCTATGATTTTGAACTCAGTCACTACAATCGAGCAACACAAGCCAAACGACAACCTGGCTCCAGCTTTAAAGCCTTCGTTTATCTTGCCGCACTCGAACAGGGCGCTACGGCTGCCACCTTGATCAATGACGCCCCGATTGTTTTCGATGACAAAAACCTCGAAACGGCCTGGCGCCCCGAGAATTCCAGCGGTAAGTTTTACGGCCCCACGCGTTTGCGCAAGGCCCTATACAATTCCCGTAATCTGGTATCGATTCGCCTACTGCAACAAACCGGAATTCGACCAACCATCGACACACTGAAACGATTTGGCTTTAATCCAAAAGACCTGCCCAAAGACCTCTCACTGGCACTTGGCTCAGCAGGCATTACCCCCATGGATATAGCGCGGGGTTACGCCATCATCGCCAATGGCGGCCACTTTATCGAGCCATATCTGGTCGAACGTATTGAAAACTCCCAGGGAGAAGTTGTCTACGAGGCTAAGCCTTTAACCGTATGCGACAAGCAGTGCCAACGCCAACAGCTTGCTGACAGCGATGGCACTCTACGACAAGCCCCTCGCATCACTGATGAACGCGCCATTTATATACTGCACTCCATGCTGAAAGACGTGATCAAAAAAGGAACCGGCCGGCGCGCTTTAAGTCTCAAGCGTGATGACCTTGCCGGCAAAACCGGCACCACCAACGACCAGAAAGACGCGTGGTTCGCCGGATTCAATACGCAAATAGCGACGACGGCCTGGGTTGGCTTCGACAAACCCAGCACACTGGGACGACGAGAGTACGGCGCTCGCGCCGCCCTGCCGATCTGGCGAGACTTTATGGCAATTGCACTCGATGGAATGCCGGAATCTCACATGAGGCGCCCGGCAGGATTAGTCACAGTGCGCATCAATTCCAGTACTGGCATGGCTGCGCGCCCGGGCGAGAATGGAGCCATCTTCGAACTGTTCCGCGAGGAGTTTGCACCGAAACCGCCAGAACAAGCACCGCGAAATGCCCCCCTTACCCCTTCTGGAACTGACCACCCCATCGCGCCGGAGGATATTTTCTAAGATACCCCGACGCGCATGCCACTCGACAAACGGGCGCAGCAAACAGTTAGACATAAAAAAACCGGCTCCGCTGACGCGGAGCCGGTTTTTATTTAACCACTATGGCTTATTTCACGTCAGCCACGGTCTTCAGTGGGTAGTGCTCAGGATATCCAAAGCGTGCTACACCAGAATCTACGGCCGCTTTGGCAACGGCTGCGGATACCGCTCCCAGCAGGCGCTCATCCAGAGGCTTGGGAATGATGTAATCTTTGCCGTACTCCAGAGCATCGCCACCATAAGCGTCGATCACTTCCTGAGGCACAGGCTCTTTCGCCAGGTCTTTAATGGCGTGTACCGCAGCCACTTTCATTTCTTCGTTGATCGCAGTCGCGCGGACGTCCAGCGCTCCACGGAAGATGAACGGGAAGCCCAGAACATTATTCACCTGATTAGGATAGTCGGAGCGACCGGTTGCCATAATGATGTCATCACGCGCAGCCAGTGCAGTTTCTGGCTTGATCTCTGGATCAGGGTTAGAGCAGGCGAAAATCACCGGATTTGGCGCCATGCGGTTCAGATCTTCAACAGACAGCAGGTCAGGACCAGACAAACCAACAAATACATCAGCACCTTCACAGGCATCAGACAGCGTACGCTTGTCCGTGTCGTTTGCGAACATGGCCTTGTACTGGTTCAGGTCTTCACGACCGGTGTGAATCACACCCTTACGATCCAGCATGAAAATGTTTTCCTGCTTCATACCACAAGAGATCAACAGCTTCATACAAGCGATTGCGGCAGCACCAGCACCCAGACAAACCACTTTGGCGTCTTCGATTTTCTTACCTTGAAGCTCAAGCGCATTGATCATGCCAGCAGCCGTTACGATGGCCGTACCGTGCTGATCGTCGTGGAAGATTGGAATATTGCACTGTTCAATCAGTACACGCTCAATCTCGAAGCACTCAGGCGCCTTGATATCTTCCAGGTTAATACCACCAAAGGTATCAGCAATGCGCTTGGTCGTATCGATGAAGGCTTGAGGGCTTTCAGCGTCAACTTCGATATCAAACACATCGATGCCGGCAAAGCGCTTGAACAAAACGCCCTTACCTTCCATAACAGGCTTACTGGCGAGCGGGCCAAGATTACCCAAGCCCAAAATGGCAGAACCGTCGGAAATTACAGCTACCAGGTTACCTTTGGCAGTGTATTTGTAGGCGTTCTCAGGATCCTTAGCGATTTCCCTAACAGGCTCTGCAACACCAGGGCTGTAGGCGAGTGACAGGTCTCGTGATGTCGCCGTAGGCTTGGAAATCTCAACACTGATCTTTCCAGGTTTTGGGTTGGCATGATAATCAAGAGCCGCTTGCTTTAAATCTGACATTATTTCGTACCATTTTTTCGTGAATGACAGGCCAGAAGCCCGAATATGGGGTAGCGCTCCCCAAGGGCGCGTATTATGACACTAGTTTCCGGCGCGGAACAATTCCTCATCAACCAGAGTCAGGCGTCTATACGCAAAAGCTTTCATATTCGATCAAATTATTTTTCAGAGACAAAAAAGAGCGCCTGTTGCGCTCTTTTTGACCACGATTCGACTAGCTTGAAATACGGCTGCCGAAACGCTTTTTGAACTTGTCGATACGACCACCGGAA
>JBFHVM010000298.1:0-3127 GCA_041589495.1 Oleiphilaceae bacterium
ACATCTCTGCATCGTCTTTCAGTTCGTCAGGGATATCGACCACTTCGTAGTTTTCTGGCAGACCAGTGTCATCCCAGATGTAAGCTTTCTGGCTCAGTACGTCGACCACACCTTTAAAGTCGTCTTCGATACCGATAGGCAGGGTCATCACCAGAGGGTTAGCACCCAGAACGTTCTTGACCTGCTCTACCACGCGGTAGAAGTCGGCACCAATACGATCCAGCTTGTTAACGAAGATCAGACGAGCAACTTCGGATTCGTTCGCATAGCGCCAGTTGGTTTCGGACTGAGGCTCAACACCACCGGAACCACAGAAAACACCAACACCACCATCGAGTACTTTCAGGGAGCGATATACCTCAACGGTAAAGTCAACGTGCCCAGGAGTATCGATGATGTTCAAACGGTGGTCATTCCAGAAACAGGTGGTCGCAGCCGACTGGATGGTAATACCACGCTCAGCTTCCTGTTCCATAAAGTCAGTAGTTGCGGCACCGTCGTGTACCTCACCGGTTTTGTGGATCTTACCGGTCAGCTTCAGGATACGTTCGGTTGTCGTTGTTTTACCCGCATCAACGTGTGCGAAGATGCCGATATTTCGGTATTTGGCTAGATCTGTCATTGCATTAACTCAAGATTGGTGAGGTTCAAAAAACGCGCGACAGTATACAGGATTTCTGACGAAGTTTTGAAAAAAATAGCAATATATCGCACAGTTTTTAAAATCGTTTGAAATTATTAAGTAAAATAATGGCTTAGCGTAGCATCAATCCTTGCAGCAATCAGCCCCCACAAGGGAGAATGCGGCAATCAAATAAAGGCAGATTCAGGAATACTCGCAAATCAAGATGAATAGTCAAAAAACCGCTTGGGTCGCAGGCGCAACTGGCCTCATTGGCGGTCACTTAATACAGCAACTCTGTGCCAACCCTGACTATGCCAGTGTCGTTGCTTTTTCACGTCAAAAACCGGGCAACTCACACTTCCAGCACGAAAAACTAACATGGCATACTTGCGATTACGAAGCGCTCAGCCAACCCAAAGAGCCGGGAACAGACCATCTTTATTGCGCCCTGGGATCGACCCGAAAAAAGACCCCCAACACAGCGAGCTACCATCGCATTGATGTGGCCTACCCCGCCTTCTTTGCAAAATTGGGCCAACAGTCAGGTGCCACCGCGTTCGCCTTGGTGTCTGCACACGGAGCGAATACGCGCTCTCCATCTTCTTACTTGCGCATGAAGGCGCAAGCGGAGCGGGATATCGATACCTGCGGATTCGAACAACTCATCATCGCCCGTCCCAGCCTCTTGCTTGGCGAGCGCTCTGAACACAGGCCAGCTGAAAAGTTAGGAGAGTATGTGATGCGGTGGGCGCCAGGTAATTATCGCGCTATTGCCGCACATGACGTTGCCGCCGCCATGATACGCGCAATCATGAACGCACAACCCGGCCTTCGTGTACTCAACTCGGCCAGCATGCAAGGGGCACATCGTGGCTGAGCACCTGGACCTGGAGCAAGACATATTGCAGCATGTTTCCCAACTAAACAGCCTGCACCTTGCGACCATTCAAGCGAATGGTCTCCCCGACATCAGCTACACGCCCTTCGTCTACCAAGATGGGTGCTTTTTCATCCTGATCAGCGAACTGGCAGGTCATTTCACCAACCTGACGGCGCATTCGCAATGTGCCGTCAGCATCATTGCCGACGAGTCTGCGACCAAAAATCCCTTCGCAAGAACGCGACTCTTACTTCAATGTGACAGTGAGTTTCTGCAACGTGACTCGAGCATTGCAAACGCAGTGCTGTCGAAAATGCGCAAACGCTTGGGCGAAACGGTCGACTTACTCGCATCACTCAACGATTTTCATCTTTGCCAACTGACGGTTCGCGAAGGTCGCTTTGTTACCGGATTTGCGAAAGCCTATCATTTTGAAGCGTTTAATATTCAACAATGCCAGCACCTGAATCCGACATCGCGTTAAACCTTTGTAAAATGCGCACCCGCTCCACCCTGAAACCGCGCAGTTAAACTATTATTGAATGATCCAGGAAGTATACAGTTTGCGTAACTTCCATAATTTGAGAGATATGTGTTGCCTCATGTCGACGAAACGTCGCGAAATCATTGTCAGTGTCAACGAGCTCGCCATCGGAATGCGCGTGGTGCGCCTCGACCGCCCTTGGCTGCAAACCGACTTTCCCATTCAGGGCCTGGTCATCAAATCCCAGAGGGATATCGATAATCTGCAACGCCAGTGCGAATACGTTTTCATTGAACGAATAGAGTTTTTGGCGGGCAAGCCATTACAAGGCAACCACCCACCAGGCAACATAGCGTCCCGCGACTACCCCCCAGGCAAAGAACGTCGCAAGGAAAGAAAGGGGCTGTTTGCCCGCATCACCAATGCACTAAGTCGAAAAGCAACAGACAAAAAGACCAACGCACAAACTTACGGCAAAGCGCTTTGCAAAAAGCGTCCGGCGCCTGCTGAGCGCATAATCTACACCGATTCGGTCAAAACAGAAAAAGAACTTCCCGCCGCAAAAGTCAGCTACGAAGAGGCCAAAAGATCTGTCACAAACATTATGGAGTCTGTTCGACTTGGCAAATCGGCCAATGTTCAAAACAGCATTGACGCGGTAGACGGCATCGTCGACAGCGTATTACGCAACAAGGATGCACTTACCTGGCTTACCAGAATCAAGCATAAAGATGCCTACACCGCAGAACATTCGCTTAACGTGTGTGTACTCACGGCCACCTTCGCACGTTTTCTTGGACATAACGATGCAGAAATACGCCAGATGGCCATTGCCGCACTGCTCCACGACGTAGGTAAATCGAGGGTCCCCTCCGAAATTTTAAACAAGGAAGGACGCTTTACGGATGAAGAGTTCGAGATTATGAAGCTGCATACGGTGTACGGTCGCGATATGCTGCTCGGTATTGATGGTGCCGACCGCATTGCAGTAGACGTCGCCCACAGCCACCACGAGCGCGTCGACGGCAGCGGCTACCCCAGAGGGCTACAAGCCCACCAGATCCCCTATTACGCCAAGCTGATTGCGCTGGTGGACTGCTACGATGCCATCACATCCAGCCGCTGCTACGATGCTGCC
>JBFHVM010000299.1:0-3072 GCA_041589495.1 Oleiphilaceae bacterium
GGCATCGTACTCAAAGTCGTAGTAGGCAAAACTCTGTGCCATGGGGTCCATACCAGCATGACAACCCAGGCATGAGTTCAAAAAGATGCGGGAATCACCACCGGGGCTACGTGAAACATCCTGTCGAATACGATCGGGGTTACGTGAGGTATCGTTTACCTGCTCCATGTCATTGCACAAGTGGTTCAGCATGGTGAAGCGAAACATGGCACGGTTGGTACCGGCACTGAAAAAGGCCTGTGCGGCCGCACGGCTGGTCATCACGCCGGCCGTGGCATTGGCGGGGAGGCCATTCAAAGCACTTTGCGGTACAGACTCGAGGTTATCCATCAGACTATAGCCACTACTTTCGAGTTGTTCGTAATGATCATTATTGCTGATGGAATAGGGCGGCAAGCCGAGAGAAGCGCTGCCCACATACAAAATGTTGTCGTAAAGAAGGGTACGAAAATCGGCTTCGTCGCGCACCAGACCAATTACCGTCGCTGTGTAATCGTTGAGCGGAACAAAGCTGCTTTGTGCTTCGTTCGTCCAGGGAGCCGCAAAGTTCTTCAGGGTGACATCATAAAAGTTGGCGTTGTCCATTGCGGTAAAAGCTGCGCCTAGCTCATTGCCCGCCAGAATGTCCGCTGCCATATCATCGAGCACGATTGCAGTGGCGGGCACGCCGGCAATACGGTCATGAATGCGTTTGGCCTGTTCCCGTTCACCGGCAAGGCTGCTGCCAGCGCTTAGGCAAAGAGTAAAACCAATGATGCTTGCCAGGCCCAGGGCACCGCGTTGTGGGTGTTTTTTATCGAGCTTTCCGTGCTCTTTTGGCTCTCTATGATCAGAGAGTGATGGGACACTGAAGACTTTCATGGCGAGTTCCCTCAAGTGATCTATGCTACAAAAAAACGTAGTCAGGAAATTTCAATGTTGAAAGTCTAGTTGATCTGTTAGCGCGTCATTTGAGCAGTAGCGCACAGCCTTACATTGCGTTACCCAAGTGTAATGGAGACTTCAGGGTTGGAGGACATACTTTAGGACATAATCCTCGTCTAAGTCGTTAATGGGGCTTGATTATGTCGAAATGGAACAGCTTTGTGACCCGCTTCAAGTTTACATTGTTTAACAATCAGCGAATGGATGCGCTAAGTCGCTCAGGCCTCGTCAATGTGATGGTGTTGGCACTCGCTGCGTGCGGTGTAGGCAACACCGGAAATGAGTCCGACCCCGTAGTCGAAGAAAACCCCGTTGCTTTTATTAAACGCAATCTTACCTTCGATGGTGACATCCAGAATGATGATCTGCGTCGTCCTCAGGAATTCCGCCCCGGTGCGCGTCTTTACATTAAAGATCGTGCAACGCCTTCTGCAGAAGCCAGAGATATTACCTCCGCAGTTTTTTCTAATCCTTCGTTTCTGAATGACGATGGTGAGCTCTTATATAGCGTGCGCGATTTGAGCGTCAGCTACGATGGCACCAAACTACTGTTCAGCATGCGGGCACCAGAAATTGAAAACGCGGACGAAGACGAGCAACCCAAATGGAATATCTGGGAATACGATACAACGACAAATAGTCTGCAACGCCTGATTGAGTCCGATACCGATGCAGAAGCCGGGCATGATATTTCGCCCAGCTATATGCCAGATGGCCGGATTCTGTTTACCTCTACAAGACAGCGTGTATCCAAGGCGATTCAACTGGATGAAGGTAAATCACGCTTTTCTGCGCAAGAAGAGAATCGCAACGTCGATGCTTTCAACATCCACGTAATAGATCCGGATTCCGGCGCTATCGATCAGCTCACCTACAACCAGAGTCACGACCTTAACCCTATTGTGCTCGAAAACGGGCGCATACTGTTTGTGCGCTGGGACAACGCCGGACGCACCACCAATAATGGCTTTAATCTGTACCAGGTGAATCCCGATGGTACCGAGATGCACTATACCTACGGTCGCCACTCCCATGCCGGCGGTCTGCATTACAGTCGTCCACTGGAGCTAGAAAACGGCAATATTCTTGCGCAGTATCGACCGTTACGGAGTAATAATCTGGCAACGCAGCCTGTAGAGATTGATATCGCTAATTTCATTGAAGCTGACCAGCGCATTGATGGCAGCAGCGGCACTGGTCAACAGGCGATTGTGTCGGGTATCGATACCAGCGGCGAACCCAATCTCAATGGCACCTACGGTGCGGCATTCCCACTTTATGATGGCACCAATCGCTATTTGGTGAGTTGGTCGCCCTGTCGTATCGTTCCTGTTGGTTCTGAAAATGCCCCCATCGAAGCCTGCACAGCGAGCAAACTGGCTTCTGGCAACTACGAAGCCGCCGATCCTTTATATGGTCTGTGGATGCTTGACGCCGATACCGACACCCAACGCCCCATTGAGCTTGCCGAAGAGGGGCAGCAATACGACGAGGCGGTGCTGATGAAATCCCGCGCCAGACCCTCTGTGATTCCGGCGCAAACTCTCGATAGCGATACGCAGGTATTGGCTGATCAGGGCTACGGCACCTTGCATATTCGTTCTGTATACGATTTTGACGGTGTTGATACCACGCCAGCAGGCATCGCGGTAATGGCCGATCCAGTGCAAACACCTGTTGATCAGCGGCCCGCACGTTTTTTGCGTATCGAAAAGCCGGTATCTATCCCCTCAGACGACGTGCGTGATTTTGACAATTCCGCGTTTGGTCGAAGCACTGCGCAAGGTATGAGAGAGATTCTCGGTTACGTGCCCATTGAGCCAGACGGTTCGGTCAAAGTTGCGGTCCCGGCCAACGTGGCCTTTGCGATTAGTGTGCTTGATGCCGACGGCAAGCGCACCACGCAACGCCACAGAAACTGGCTGCAAGTGCGCCCGGGTGAGCAAATCAATTGCATTGGTTGCCATACGCAAAACAGCACGGTGCCCCACGGTCGCCCGGATGCCGAGCCTGACGCAGCCAACGCTGGCGCATTGACTACGGGAGTTGAGTTCCCCAATAGTGAAGCGCGCCTGTCCCCCGATTTTGGCGAAACCATGGCCGAGACGCGCGCCCGCATCGACGGTATACGTCGCCTCACTGCCGATA
>JBFHVM010000300.1:0-3058 GCA_041589495.1 Oleiphilaceae bacterium
CCACAAATACCAGTGTGCGACCACCCCCCAACACAAACTGATCTACCGCAAACTGCAGCGCCTCACTGAGTTCGCCGGGGGCTACCATTAATAGGACGTCTACGTTATTGATCTCATGAGCGTCATCTGCAATCCATTCAACTTCAAAACTATCTTCAACGAACTGCAAAAAGGCCCAGGCCGGACGCGACTGTCGCGTCATATAGTCAAACCCACCTTTGATTTCGAGACCACTGATAATACCCACGCGAGGCAGACTCGATTTCGATAATGAAGAAATCAGACGTGTCAGCTCATATTCAAGGAAAGATTCCCGATCAGGCTGCAGAAAGGGAATGACTTCTTCGGCTCCCGCTTCGTTGCGTGCCACCAGACCAAAGTACACCTCATCGCCTCGGGCCCCGACGGGAATACCCTGCAAACCCGCAAGTGCTGCTTCATCCTCTGCCTCAGAAAAAGGCACAGGGTCCACTTTGGACACGGTCAATTTGCCCTCAGCTAAACCTTCATACTCTTTAAGTAACTCTTCTACACGTTGTGCATACGTGCGTAAGGCCGGCAGCTGGCTGGTCGCTTTATCCGAAAAATACAGCGTCAGCGTTACCGGATTTTCGAGTTCTGTGAGAATTTTTTGCGTGCCTTCCGACAGGGTATACAAACCGTTTTCAGATAGATCCAGTCGCCACCCGGTCAACCACTTTGAGCTACCGACGATGATGACAAACATGGCGATAAACACGCCTACCAGATACTTCGCAGAATGTTTCATGTTTCGCCTCCCTAGTCTGCTTTCTTCATGTCGATAACCAATGCCGTAGCAGTAAGCCAGGCGCCAATCAGTACGACAAAGTAGACCAGGTCACGAAGATCAATGACGCCTCGCGAAATGGCATTAAAGTGCGTAAGGAAGCTCATGTTGGCAAGACCATCCACCAGCCAGAGCGGAGCCCAGCTGGAAAACACGTCCTGCACAATCGGAAAGCCGCTCACCACCAAAATGAAACACACCACCAGGGTGAGTATGAACGCAATAATCTGGTTTTTGGTTAGGGCCGACAAACAGGAACCGATGGCAAGAAAGCCCCCAGACATTAACCAGCTACCCAAATAACCAGCCAGAATGACTCCATTGTCGGGATCGCCCAGATAATTAACCGTTATCCAAAGAGGAAAGGTTAACGCCAAGGCCAAGCCAACAAAGAACCAGGCGGCGAGGAACTTGCCAATCACAATCTGACGCGTCGATACCGGCAGCGTCATTAACAATTCGATCGTGCCACTGCGACGCTCCTCAGACCAGAGCCGCATGGCTACTGCCGGGATAAGCACCAAAAACAACCAGGGCACAAAGTTAAAGAAAGAAGTGAGATCAGCCTGACCCCGCTCAAAAAACTGCCCAAGATAGAACGTAAAAATGCCCGTCAACATGAGGAAAATAATGATAAAGATGTATGCAACAGGCGTGGCGAAATAACTGGCCAGCTCCCGTTGCAAAATAACACGCGTTGGGTTCATGGATTACACAGCCTCTTTTCTTTGCTCTTCTTGATGGGCAAGTGTGACCTTGCGGAAGACGTCATCGAGACGCCCTACTTCGACATGCAGTTCTTCTACCTGCACATCACTGGCATGCAGCAAACGATTAACCTGGGCCAGAATGTTTTGCCCGCCCTCTGGGAAGACCACAAACTGTTTACCGTCCCCTTCCTCAACAGCTCGAACCTCTGGCAAGGACTTAATGGATGTAAGCAATTCGGGTACACGCTTGTTCAGCCGCACGACGACGGCGTTATGGTAATCGGAGCGCGCCGCCAATTCTTCAGGCGTGCCATCAAACACAATGCTGCCACCAGCCAGAATCATCGCTCTCGTACACACCGCGCTCACTTCTTCGAGAATGTGCGTTGACACAATGACTATCTTGTCCTTGGCCAGGTTACGGATCAGTTCACGTACATGATGCTTCTGGTTAGGATCCAAACCATCGGTCGGCTCGTCGAGAATCAGAATTTTAGGGTCGTGCAAGAGCGCTTGTGCGAGCCCCAGGCGGCGCCGATAACCCTTCGATAAGGTTTCTATGCGTTTTGTCAGTACACTTTCCAACTCGACTTTTGCGACCACATGATCAATGCGACTCTGCAGCTCTTCGCCGCTAAACCCACGGCACCGGCCGATAAAATTGAGCGAGGCATTCACAGTCATGTCTGCATAGGCAGGTGCACCTTCAGGCAAATAGCCAATCTCTTTTTGAGCGGCCAAAGCCTGATGGGGTAATTGATGACCCAATATGGAAATTTCACCGCCACTGGGTTTTAAAAAACCCGTCAGCATTTTCATGGTCGTCGACTTGCCAGCACCATTGGGGCCAAGAAATCCCAGCACCTCGCCAGCCTGCACCGTAAAACTAATATCGTTTACGGCACAAAAGTCTTCGAAATACTTACTGAGCTTTTCTACCTTAATCATGATCTACTCTGTTTTGTTCTCGATTCCATTATTTACCCAGCCTTCGTTAAAAAGCCTTTACTATTCAGGCACTTTTAGCAGAGCCCAGGCAATGCCGAGAGCAATATAGAGGCGCCAGAGGGGCATTTCAAGGCCCCAGCCCTCTACCTTGCAGCATGGTCATGTAACGGCCGATTTACCGTTGTTGCATGGCAATCGCATCCAGACTACTTTCTTTACTCATAGAGCTCGCTACCGATACACTATGCCGCACATTAAATCGTGGGACCTTCACCTTCATGCCGCGTCTATTTCGCTTCTCTTCACTGATCTTCAATCTGCTGCGCAAACTGCTGTTCGTATGGGTACGCAGCGAAATCAAAGGTGCCGATCGCGAGGAACTTAAACTCGATCCCGACAAGCCCGTATGCTATGTATTGCAATACAGTTCTCTGTCGGCAAGACTGGTTTTGGAAGATGCCTGTCAACGTGGCGAACTCCCTTCATCACAGGCCCCATTAAAGTTAGGCAATGACGAGATTAGACGTTCACTGTTTTTCTTATATGAGCGTGCCGGCAATTGGTTTCGTAAACGCCAAAGCCCCACCGTCAC
>JBFHVM010000301.1:0-3008 GCA_041589495.1 Oleiphilaceae bacterium
AACCAAGAGCAAACACCCGAGGGCGATGGCATTGTGCGCATATCATTGGATAAAAAAGGCCGTAAGGGCAAAGGCGTTACCGAAATTCGCGGCGTGCTCCTGCAAGCTGCCGAACTCAAGAAACTAGCCAAAGAGCTCAAACAAAAATGTGGCGTAGGTGGCGCCGTCAAAGATGGCGTGATCGAGATTCAAGGCGATCATCGGGATTTTCTGCTAAAACTACTACAGGAAAAAGGTTATCAGGTAAAACGCGCCGGCGGATAGTTGGAGGAAGCCTATGGAACTGGTCATCGGAAATCAAAATTATTCATCGTGGTCAATGCGTCCCTGGCTACTTCTCAACCACTTCGACCTGCCCTATAACGAAATCAAAATTCCTCTTTACCAGCAACACTCTCAGGAAAAGCTGGCCGAATACTCGCCCACACTCAAAGTACCCGTATTGATTGACGACGAGCTCACCATTTGGGAGTCACTCGCCATTCTGGAGTACCTCAATGAAAGCTACCTACAGGGCAAGGCATTACCCACCAACCGCAAAGATCGGGCATTGTGTCGCGCCTACTGTGCGGAAATGCATGCCGGTTTTGTTCATTTGCGTAACGAACTGCCGATGAACTGTCGGGCCAGCCGTAAAATTCATATCAGTGCTGACTGCGAAAGAGACATACATCGCATCGATGGTCTCTGGCAGGACGCTCTCAATCGACATGATGGCCCCTGGCTATTCGGTGAATTCAGCCTGGCCGACTGCATGTATGCACCAGTGGCTTCGCGCTTCACCACGTATGGCGTCGATATTTCTGACACCAGTGCGAACTACATCGACAAAATACTCACTCTGCCGTCCATGTTGCGCTGGTATGAGGCCGCCGAAGCCGAAGAGGAGATATTACCCGAATTTGAGGCTGGAAGCGGCACCGATTAACAACCGTTACAAAAACCTCTACCAGCAGTACCTCAAGGCACTTGCGTAAGCCATCATTGTTGGCTAGGTTTTAATAATACTATGCAGGATCCCTAACCATTCTATGGATGATACCAAACGTATTCTTCTGGTCGATGATGAGCAGAACATTACCCGTTCTATTAAACGTTTATGCCGTTCCAAAGGCTATCAGGTGCTTATCGCCAACAGTGCAGCGGAAGCTCTTGAAGTTCTGGCTAAAGAAGAGATTGAAGTTGTACTCTCCGATCAGCTCATGCCGGGCATGACGGGTGCCGAACTGTTTGAACAAATTCAGCAGACCTACCCCGGAGTAGTACGCATACTTCTCACCGGCTACACCGCTTTGGAAGGCATTACTAAAGCAGTCAATCAGGGCGCTGTATACAAAGTGCTGTTCAAGCCCTGGGATGATGAACATCTTCTCTCTACCCTCGACGAAGCCTTTGAGTATTTTGAGGTAAAAGACAAAAACAAACGCCTTTCAGAAGAGCTGTTGGAGCTGAATAAAGATCTTGAACGACGAGTAGAACGCAAAACGCTTGAGCTGAGCATGCATGTAAAACGGCTCCAGGTCTCGCAAAAACTATTCGAGTTACTGCCCGATGCCGCCATGGGCATAAGTGAAGAAGGGCTGATCGTTGAGGCCAATAAACAGGCTCTGAACCTGTTCGCCAGCGAAGGCTTGGTAGGCCTCAAAGCGACCATGGTATTGCCCGATGCGCTCAAGGAGCTGCTGAGCACTTGTCAGGCAGGTGAGCCCAACACCCCGCAGACCACACATGCCGAACTGAACGGCAAGAAGATTTCTTTTCAATGCATAAAAACCGACATGGGCTTGGCCAGTTACGGTTACCTGATGTTTGGGAGAGTTCCCGATGAGTGAACCGGAAAGCGCGCTGAGTGCTGAGGAACGCAGTCGCCGTATTCAAAACCTGGAAGACTTCAATGATGGCCTTGCCGCGCCTGGCGATCTACAAAAGTTAAAGGACATCTTATTGCACTATCTCAAGCAAGACGATGAGGCAGAGGAAACGGATGCATGAGCATTGAAGTTGATAAAATTCTCGATGAACTACCTTCCTTTTCTCCCAGTGTTGATAAGCTGCTACAAGCCCTCAAGCAGGACTTTGTAGATCCCAAAGAACTGGAAACACTTTTGATTTCTTGCCCAGTGATTGCTGGCCGTGTTCTACAGATATCTAATTCGTCCTTCTATGGCTTCAGTCGCCAAATCGACTCGCTGAAGGAGGCTTGCGTCATACTTGGCCAGCATACTCTGCGATCCTTGATTTACACTCTCGCTGTGTTGGGTAATTATCGCGATGGTGGCGAACGAGGCGACAAGCTCTCTTATGATGCCGTATGGAAACACTCTCTCTACAGTGCCTGCGTTACCCGCGCATTGGCAAGCCACCATAAACTCGATAGCTCCAACCTGTTCACCACCGCCCTCTTTCAGCACCTGGGGCTCATCGTGCTCGATAATTTTGATGACAGCTGGCTGCCGCAGGCTATCAAAACTACCAGTCAGGGCTCGCACACCTTACAGGATGCAGTGAGTGAGGTTTCCGGTCTCAATTATTTTGAAGTCTCGTTCAAGGCACTGGAATACTGGAACTTTCCAACCGATGTGTGTAGGGCAGTGGAATCAATTTATGACGGCAGTGCCGGTACCGACCAACAGGCGCTCAATATGGGTAATGTTGTGGCCGACGCCTTCGGCTACGACATTGCTCCCAAGGCTAGTGCCATGACGTTACGGGCAGGCGTATTGGATGTCATGTTCACCAATGAACAACAAGCACATGATATTTTAAGTGAAGCTGACAGTCTGTTTGCACAAATGGCCAAGGACTTTTTGGGCTAGATTGAGGAAACCTCGCAGTAATGAGCGACGAAGAAACGCCAGGCAATAAAACACCACAAAAAGAGTCCGTACTGTTTGTTGACGACGAGCAGCATATTCTGTCGTCTCTGCGTCGACTCATGCGCCCGCTTAAGCTCAATACCTATTTTGGTCTTGGCGGGCAGGAGGGGCTCAAGATTTTAGAAGAACACC
>JBFHVM010000302.1:0-3007 GCA_041589495.1 Oleiphilaceae bacterium
CCTGTGCCCCGTCAAATCTTCTGATGTAGACGAGATAAAAACCGACGGTACCTGTCTGTTTAAACCCATACCCATTTTCCTTGCTTCCATTTAGGTCAAGGGGAGGGTGGTCACGAACAAACATCATCAAATGACCACGAAAGCGATCACTGCTGCTAATTGTGCTAAGTGCTATTGTAGAACGATATGGTGCGGTATGCCATGAGGAGTAAGGACTTGCAAACAAGCTTGGCCAAGGGCAGCATCATGTTGCGCAACTTGTTTGTCATGCATGTGCATTACTCCGATGTGGGATCGTCATCGGGGTCATGCCTGCCAGCCCACTGGCCTCTCTCGGCCTCCATAATGCGTTCGCAGTTTTCGGCGAATTCTCTGAATTTAGGGGGGGACACACCCGCCTGGAATAAGGCCAGTTGAGAACGTAGGTTCTCACAGGTGCTGCGAGTTTTTACCCACTCCTCCTGCGACTTGAACAGGGTTAATAATCCTGCGATCACGGCAGAGGCGCCACCCAATAGGGCTGGCCACGCATCATCGGCATCGAAAGCAATGACGACGGGGACAAAAGCCGCTGCGATAACGGCAATAGTTTGTAAGGAAAAATACCACGAGCGGTTTTTGATGGCCGTTCTATCGTAGTATTCGATTTGCGGCAGGATTCGCTTGTCGATATAGGCCTGCTGCTGTGCATTCAACTCCAGTGGCGTGAAAACCGCTTCGTACATCTTTTCGAAAGTCTGCTTGGTGATGGCATAGCCCTCGCCACCCGTCTCGCGATCAAATACAAGATAGTCGCCGGCCCGGTAGGCGGTTTTGCCTTCTTTGGTGTGAATTTCACCGGCTTCACTCGCCGGTTCGGCCCATATCTCACCGGTTTTTTCGTAAACACCCGGGCTTATTTTTTCGTAGTGATTACGAAAGTATTCTTTTTCAACGGTGTAGATATCGCCATTGTTATTGATTAACCAGTCGCCGGGCCGCGCAGTCTGCTGGCTGCCCCATTTGTTGTAGCTAAGTGCTTCAAAGTCCAAATCCAGCTGTACAGCAGTCACATGATATTGCGGACGTTTGCGATAACGTATGCGCGACGACATGGCCGAGCCCTCCCTGTGCTTTTGAACCTCTAAGTAAACCTGATTACTGGTAATAACACCAATTTTGGATAAACGTACGCAATTGCGAACCCCACCTTTGCCTTTCCCGTTTTGGCTTTTGTATAATCAACGCCGAAGCCCTATTGCCGTATCGCCTCGCGAATAACCGGACTTCCTCTGTACCCAATAAATGCAGGACAAAGACCGGGCAAGGGCATGCAACAGATCTTTATTTCTTACAGTCGGGATGACTACGAAGTTGCCGAACTCTTCTACGATTACCTCAAAAATCTCGAAGAGGACAGGGACGATATTAGCGTTTTTATGGATGTCGAACGCATTAAGCCTGGAGATCGCTGGAAAGATATCATTCTGCCGGCCCTCGAACAGTCCTCAGTGTTTATCTGCCTATATAGCCGCACCTTTTTTAAATCCCGATTTATTCGCACAACCGAGCTGCCTGCTATTGCCCAACGTTACGAGGCAGGGCAGTGCAAGGTGTTTGGCTTTTTACTCGACAGTTTTCCCTGCGACAATATCAAAATCGGCAACACCAGTATTTCGGACCTGCAGTTGCTGGGGCCAAATGATGGCAATCAGCGTATTCAGGCCTTTAATCTAATTAAGGACGATGGTGAGCGAGAGCTTCAGATTCGCCTCGCTTACGACGAGGTTACTAAAGCCACCGCGATGCATCATGCAACTGGGGCTTCCTCCGGGGTGACTCCACCAAGGGCTACTCCCGGTGTTGCGGTGGATATGGATCGCTGCGACCTGCAGATCGCGAGGCTCGACCGCAGCAAGGTTTGGGAGGCACTCAGGGATATGGAACGTTACCCACCTTCAGTGATCACCGTGCAATGCCAGCGCGAAGATTGGCCCGAGGGCCTGAGCCTGAGAATCAAACACGATCGCGAGCTGTTACCAGGCATTCGCGTGCGGTGTCGAGAAGTGACCTGGCCCAACCTGCGTAAACAGGACGAAGCCTTCGCATGGGATATCTGGGAACGGCTCTTCAATCAGCAAGACAAGAACACAAGACTGAAGGAGTTTGGTGATAACCCACACGATGCCACAGGCAAAGCATTACAATACCTGTTTAAGGAAGGCTCGCATCTAGTCGTTAATTACAAGTTGGATCTCGAAGACTGCAGCGGCTATAAGAAACACCAGCTTGCACAGCTCTGTGATGCCTGGCAGGAACATATAAAGCAGATACCGCAAAGTAATGTAACCCTGCTGTTTACCTTTATCGCCAGTAATAAAACCCTGGCCAGTTTACGTAACTGGAACACCCGCGCTACCGCCTGCAAGCAGATCAATAAGTCCTTTGGTGAGAAGGTTTCCCATATCACCGCGCTGGAACCCATTGCCGCCAAGCATGTTAACGACTGGGACTGCATCGATCAGGCCGCGATAGGTGAGTGGCCACGGCGGCGAATGCAATGGAAGCAAGAACTATTTGAAGGTGAAAAACTGTGGCGCCATGAGTCGTTGCGAGATGCGCTCGCAACAAGAGACGACTTCGTGGCCCTGTTCCCAGGTTAAGAATAATCAAGCCTCGACAGGCCGGATATACCAACACAAACAAGGACGCAACATGACCACACAAAACTGGTTATTCAAAGGATTCGGACAAGAGCAAAGCAACACCGCAGAACAAATAGAGCAGGTGGATACCGACCCGCTGAAAGACCCCAAACATTATCAGGCGAGCAGGGAGCTTGCCGCAGCGGTGAATGTGGCCATTACGCTAGGTATGCCTCTCTTGCTCACCGGCGAACCGGGTTGTGGCAAAAGCGAACTGGCCCGCCGTATTCATTGGGAAATGGGCTTTCCCGGCGAGGTGCTCAGTTTTTCGGTTAAATCCACGACCGAAGCCAAAGATCTGTTTTATACCTTCGATACCGTAG
>JBFHVM010000303.1:0-2942 GCA_041589495.1 Oleiphilaceae bacterium
GATTTGGCAGCGATCGCTGTGCCCATATTCGGGCTATCGGCCCTGTTTTACGTATTTGGTAAAAGTGCAGGCAGAATGCAGGCCTTCGCTGGCTTGTTTGTAGGTCTGGGTGTATTGCTGTTTGGTTTGGAGCAAATGAAATCGGCTGTCGCCGATCTGCCGGATTTAATCGATACACAAAGACTGGCAGGGCTCAGCAGCGTCAGTTATCTGCTGGTGGGCATGATTTTAACCGCTATTATACAAAGCAGTTCGGCAATGACCATGATTGCACTTACGGCTTTGCATGGCGGCCTGGTAGACCTCTCTGGTGCCGCAGCCATTGTCATTGGCGCCGATATCGGTACCACCAGTACAACCCTGTTGGGCAGCTTAAGTGGCCGACCTATTGCCAGGCAATTAGCCCTGGCGCACCTGATTTACAATCTGTGTGTCGATGCTCTTGCTTTCTTTCTGATGCTGCCCATGCTGCCAATTGTGCTGGAACGACTGGGTATCACCGACCCCTTGTACGGACTGGTGCTTTTCCATAGTAGTTTTAATCTGCTTGGGCTGATCATTTTTGTGCCCATACTCAAACCCTTCAGCAACTGGTTGGGGCAACGTTTTACCATTGCCGAAACTGCAGAAACCCGATACCTGCATGCTACGCCTGTCGCGGTGACCGAGGCGGCAATTGTCGCCCTATATCATGAATCAAGATCGTTGATAATGCGGGTGTTTGAGCTCAACCTTAAGGTACTGGGGCTTAGTTCTTCTTCTGCTGCGACAGGGGAATCGAAGACACATTGTCAGCGCATCTCTGGGCCTGACTTTATCGCTGCATACGAATCATGCAAGCGCATTGAGGCGGAAATACATCAGTACTATGCGAAAATTCACACTACCGGACTCGCTCAGGATGTGACTGACCAGGCCGCCAATCTCCTCGATAGTGCCAGAAGTGCAATTTATGCAGCTAAAACTTTAAAGGATATCGACGATGATCTGGATTATTTTGTTCGCGATTTGTCTTCGGAATCATCTCTGGCTCTGCTTCCCGAAGCGCTTCAGGGCGTTCTTAATGTGCTGAATCGTGGTTTGAGAGGAGAAATACAACCAGCATCGGTGGCGGATTTCTGCACCGAAATGCGGGATAAAAGTGCACATTGCCAAACCCGAATGAGCGAACAAGTGATGGAGGCCCTTCGCGATGGGCGTGTTCCATACAGTCAACTGCCCAGCCTTTTAAATGCTGCCCGCGAAATCGTCTATGCAACTTATAGCTTGATAGATGCCTACGAAAAACTCATGCTCGTGCCACTACGCATTAGACATCAACCATTAAAAACTTAGAGGCCCGTGCGTTCCCTTAGCCAAAGGGCTATCGCGGAGACTTGTTCATCACAGAGATAATGTTCGGTAGGGTAATGCTGCCAAATGAGTTGATAACCCTCGTTGCTCAAATGATCAAAGGCTTTTTGGCCCATGGCGGTGAGCACCACCGGATCCAAATTGCCATGTTGGACCAGAATAGGCAGATCGCGATTGGCCTGGTGAAAACGCAATCCTTCGTAGTCGGCAATATAGGTGGAAATAGCCAACAGTCCGCACAGACTTTGTGGATAGGAAAGGGCGGCTTGATAGGCCACCGCACCTCCCTGAGAAAAGCCCGCCAGAATAATATTGCTGGTAGGTATGCCTCGCTGCACTTCATGCTCAATCCACTCCCACACTTGCTGAACGGCTTCGCCTAGATGCTCACGATTGATGCGGCGCTCTACGCTGAGTTCGAGTATGTCGTACCAAGCTCGCATGATGTACCCGCTGTTAGCGGTAACGGGAATCTCGGGGGCGTGGGGAAAGATAAACCGCAGCCCATGACCTGGTGACAGGTTGAGTTGCGGCACCAGGCTGGCAAAGTCGTGGCCATCGGCCCCCAAACCATGTAGCCAGATAATGCTGTGGGTTGCTTGTCCCTGAGGTTCGCAAACAATGGCGTCGAGCTGTGGCATGCTTTCTCCTTGTTACTGAATGGCAATTTTAGCGAATCTACGGGTCATCAATAAAGCGACTATATTAAGGGTAGCGCTGATTAAGTTTACCTATGTTCTGTCCTTCAGCTTATTAGTCTAACAAGTCGCACTTTTGAAGGCATGCTGTTGGCTTGCCAAGGACTCGGGCCATGAGCTGTGTCACTTGCCTTGATTAAGCACGCCAGAGACGCAAGAAGAGCATACGTAAACTTAATCAGAATCCAATAACAATAAGTTGTCGCACAACGGTAGGAGGAACCATGTTTATCAGCGTTCTCGAAATGTTCAAGCTAGGTATTGGGCCATCCAGTTCCCACACGGTGGGTCCCATGGTTGCGGCGCGGCGTTTTCGTGATCACCTAGAGGAATATCTGTTAGATCATGTGGAGCAGAATAACTTCGTCGTTCGCTGCGAACTGAAGGGTTCGCTGGCTCACACAGGTCTGGGGCACGGTTCCGACAAGGCCATTATTCTGGGCCTGCATGGCTACGTTCCTGAAGAGCTGGTGGAAGAAGATTGTGATGCCTTGGTAGAACGCTTGCGCCATCGTGACAAGGTGTATCTGGAGGATGGTAAAAACCTGCAGTTTCGCGTAGATGAACATCTTGTTTTCGACACCGAAGTGACCCTGTCGCAACATCCGAATGGCATGGTGTTTAAACTGCTCGACGGAGCGCAATGTCTGCTCAGCGAAACCTATTTTTCAATTGGCGGCGGTTTTATCGCCACGCTCGAAGAAGTTGCCACCCTGAGTGCCCCCATTCGTATGGTGGATGCCGAGCCCTATCCCTATCCCTTTGATTCTGCCCAAAGTATGTTGCGTATGGCCGAAAAATCGGGCCTGTCGATAGCTGCCATGAAGCGCGAGAACGAGCTGGCACTCGCCGAGCAGCGTGAGCGCGCCGAGAAGAATCTGAATTACAAAC
>JBFHVM010000304.1:0-2899 GCA_041589495.1 Oleiphilaceae bacterium
GCATGCAGCTATACCGTGCTGAGGCTCCCGGCCCGGTCAAAGACAGCAAACTAACGCCGCGCATCACCGAAACAGCCAAAGCCCTCTGGTACATCTACCTGGGTCTCACCATTATGTGTGCGCTGGCTTATTGGGCTGCCGGCATGGATGTATTTGATGCCATTGCCCATAGCTTCTCAACCATTGCCATTGGTGGCTATTCCACGCACGACGCCAGTATCGGCTATTTTAATAACACCGCCATTGAACTAATTGCCATCCTGTTTATGTTTATCTCCGGGGTGAATTTTGCCCTGCACTTTACGGCTTGGCGCTCGAACAACCCCATTGTTTACATGCGTGATCCGGAGTTTAAGTTTTACGCTTCCATCATGCTGATGGTATCGGTCGTGACGATTGCCACACTCATTGCCACCAACTCTTATGGCCCCACCGAAGCCTTTATCAAAGGACTGTTTGAAGTGGTTTCCATCGCCACCACGACCGGTTTTTCCACCGCTGATTTTTCCAGCTGGCCCTTTGTGCTGCCGTTCCTGCTGTTTTTGGTGGCCTTTATTGGCGGCTGCGCGGGTTCCACCGGGGGTGGCATGAAAGCGATTCGTGTTTTACTGATTTATAAGCAGGGTCTGCGCGAAATCAAACGGCTGATCCACCCCAACGCCATTATTCCGGTCAAACTGGGCAAAAAACCGGTACCCGACCGGGTACTCGAAGCCGTTTGGGGCTTTTTCTCGGTGTATATGTTTGCCTTTGTGGTTTTGCTGCTGTGTCTGCTGGCAACAGGGCTAGATCAGATCACTGCCTGGTCGGCGGTGGGCGCCTGCATCAATAACCTGGGTCCGGGGCTGGGTGATGTCGCCGCACACTATGGCGATTTGCCGGATACGGCCAAATGGGTATTGTGTTTCGCCATGCTATTGGGGCGCCTGGAGGTCTTTACACTGCTGATCCTCCTCACGCCCGCATTCTGGCGAACCTGAAGCAATATGCTAGCGCGCTAAGACTCCAGCCAGTTTTGTAAAATTGCTCTTAGAGTCATATGGCATTGCCATGCCTCGCACTCGATCGAGCAATTTTACCTTTCCGACTCATGCTCAGGCAGTAAAACGTTTAAAGCCCTTGAGCAAACCTCCCGTTAAGCGATCAATCTCAACACGTGCCTTATTCAGGGCCTGACCAGCAGCCTGTGCCAGGCTCTCATCCTGTTCTGTAAGATAAACATTGCGGCACGCTCGCATGGCTTCTGCCGTATCACCATCCACTGGCAACTCGTAGAAGTCAGAGATCTTGCGAATGGCCAGTTCAAAGGCTTTCTCTTCGCCGTGCACCGAAATGGAAATCGTGGTGCGCTTGATTTGATCAATCCATGGCACGTTAATGCGCAACTCGAATACTTCGCTGGGTTGACGCCCTTTGCGCGTCACCGTCACCCTGCGCAAACCACGAATGTGGCCATCGGCATGAATATGGTAATCCGCCGTGCGTACACGGGTGCGGGCATAGGCCAGTTGCTCGCGCGCTAGGCGCTGGTCGATTTGTTTGGCCTCGGCATAGGCCGCCTTGGGGTCATCTTTGATGCGTACGTATTCCTGATACTCCTTGCCACCCCACGCGCGAAATACGCGGTAGTAACTCAGGTCGCCGTACTTGTGGTCGTAAATAGCCATGACTGAAATCTCCTTGTAATGCATGGTAATACCCAAGCGCTTGCGGTTTTTATCCGCCGCGGGTTCCTTTAGAATTCGTTCCTCAGGATGCCCGCACGCCCATATTCATATGGTAATCACGGGCATGTAACAGTTTGATGAAACCAAACCGATTGCCCTACAGGAAAACCCACATGAAATACTCCATCTACTTATCAGGCGAAATTCATACCGATTGGCGCGAGCGCATCATTACAGGTTTGCAAGATGCCCGCGTAGAGGTCGAAGTGCTCAGCCCCGTCTGTGATCACGAGGCCAGTGATGAAGTGGGCGCAAGGATACTCGGAGAAGAAGAGCAAAACTTCTGGAAAGATCACAAAGCGGCAAAAATAAATGCATTACGCACCATGACCATGTTGAAACGTGCCGACATTGTGGTAGTGCGCTTTGGCGACAAGTACAAACAGTGGAACGCGGCCTTTGATGCCGGCATCGCCACCGGACTGGGTAAACCCGTCATTGTGGTGCACGACCCCGCCCTCACGCACCCGCTCAAAGAAATAGACGGCGCCGCCCATGCTGTTGCCGAAACCCCGGAGCAGGTGGTGGAAATTTTGAAGTACATCAATCAATAAAGCAGCAAGAACAGAGCGGCTGGGGTATAATGCCGCTCTTTTTTTGGGCGCTTTGTGCGGCTTTTGCCCCGCAAGGTGTCACGATCGCCCCGCGATCAATCAATAAACAACTATGCCAACAGGTGGGTGTCGAACGGTGTCGAACGCAAACTCTCCCGATGTAAAAACCTTTCAGGGTCTGATTTTAGCCCTGCAGAATTTTTGGGCGCAGCAAGGCTGCGTAGTACTGCAACCTCTCGATATGGAAGTGGGCGCAGGCACCTTCCACCCGGCAACCTTTTTGCGTTCCATCGGCCCTGAGACCTGGAATGCTGCCTACGTGCAGCCCAGCCGCCGTCCTACCGATGGCCGCTACGGCGAAAACCCCAACCGATTGCAACACTATTATCAGTTTCAGGTGGTGATGAAGCCCTCACCGCTGAATATTCAGGAGCTCTACCTGCAAAGCCTGCAGGCCATGGGCATCGATACCACCGTGCACGATGTGCGCTTTGTGGAAGATAACTGGGAATCCCCCACCCTCGGCGCCTGGGGCCTGGGCTGGGAAGTGTGGCTTAACGGCATGGAAGTCACCCAGTTCACCTACTTTCAGCAGGTGGGTGGCCTCGAGTGCTACCC
>JBFHVM010000305.1:0-2882 GCA_041589495.1 Oleiphilaceae bacterium
AGCGTCGAGGACGAGGGTCGGCAACCGAGGTCACCCATCATCGCACCTACATAATTACACCAGATACGCGGATCAGGCCAACTAAGCGTCATAAATGCGCCCTCGACCCAACGCGCCAATTCTGGCGATTGTGTTTGTCCGGTCGCCGCACGCAGCAAGTGCTCAAAATAACGGTCTCTGGGCAAGATAACATTGTGCAGGTCTTCACCATGACTCCACACAGAGGCACCTATTTGACAGCCGCCCGTGGCGCTGAACACCTTTCCTACCCGCTCATCCCAGTACTTAGTCTTCGAGGACATAATTTTCATCCTGTACAAAAGGCAATGACGTGGAGGGCTTGCGAATATATTCGGCTGCGTGCGCAAACATTCCGGGCGCGGCCATCAATTGATAAAGTCCTACTGCGGCATGCTGCGCGAAACCCAACTCATGAAAAATAAGGGCAAGAAGTAAGTCGATTTTTACACCCGCACGATGCCCACTCTGAGCTTTTAGCTCGCAATCTAGGTCGTGCATCCAACGCAAGGACAAAGTCTCGGGAAAAGCCTCCATAAAGTGCTCAAGGCAACGATTGGTCCAGGCACAGGGCTCACCATATTCCTCACCCACACCCTCACTTTTACCTTCGGCAAGTATTTGTGCAGCGGCCTGCTGCGGCGCCAAAGCGAGGCACTGCTCCAGTAACTGCATACACGCCCGAATATTTCCAGCACCACCGCGCTTGCCACCAAACGCCGACACGACGAGAGGCAGCAGGTGCTCCTCGTATGTCATGCTGGCCGCTGCGGTCACACCAACTCGGGTTGCTTCATGCCTTGGACCAGGATTAATAAATACAATGAGTGCGTGACGGAGCAATCTAGCCTTGTCCGCGCTCGGTAGTTCACCGGTGAACAAGAGAAAGAACATATCCTCAAAACTTCTCTTCTGCGCCACTTCAAACAGATTAAAACCGTGACACCAAGCGTCGACTGCCTGATAGGCATTACTGCTATTGGCCTGCTCTTGCCAGATACTCGTACTTTGTTTTACCGAATCAACACTGTCGACTCGCAGCTTGGAGCTGCGTAATTCATCCCGACTTTCACTCACACTACGCGCCTCTGGGCCTGTTCCTGCTCCACTACAGAGGCATCGGCACTGGCAGCGGTCAATACTTTCACCCGACTACTCATGGGAGGCACTTGTTGCGCATCCACCCTGACGTCCAGCAAGCACGGTCCAGGCTTTTCGAACAACTGCTTAACATTAAGGTGCTGCAACTGTTCCATGGAGTCTACGTTATAGGCTTTCACGCCCAGAGCGCGCGCCATCATGGCAAAGTCCACCTGGGGTAAATCATTAGCGATATTTTCGGCGCCTCCCAAAGCCTGACCGTGTTTGATCATGCCCAAATGCGCGTCATTCAAAATCACAAAGAGAACGTTCAGTCCGTGCTCTTGGGCAACCGTCATCTCCTGCCCGCTCATCAATAGACTACCGTCACCCGTGAAGCAAACAACCGGGGTATCCGGATCGGCCAATGCGAAACCGATGGCACTGCCTATCGCCCAGCCCATACAGGCAAACCCCATCCCGATATGAAAGAGTTTTTGATGGCGACCTGGCAGCTGCTTGCACTGCCAGTAATGCACGCCCCACAGAAAGCTGTTGCCGGTATCCATAAGCGCTTGCGTTCCTTCTGGCACCCACTGACTCATATGCCAAAACAAACTCTGTGGTTTTACAGGAGCCCCCATATCCAAACAGGCCTCTCGATCACGATAATTAACGAGCGAGTGAAAACCCTGATCGTCCACAGCCGGAGCTAATTCGGGCTTATCCTCTTCGCTGCAGTACTCTTCAATAAAGCGCTTAATGATACTGGAAGGCGAGCCCAACACACTGACACGAGCCATAATCGAACGGCAAAGGTGCTCAGGGTTATCCGATATATGGATCAAACGATTGGAAAAGATGGCTTTTTCATCCCAGCCACCCGTAGTGACTTCATCAAGCGCAGAGCCAATGACTACGACGTGCTCGGCGCTCTTTTCCAGCAAGGCGAAGCGCGCACTGTCATGCCCACCCAAACCAAACACGCCCCGATTAAGTGGATGCGAAGCCGGTACTAAACCTTTCGCCATTGGTGTGGTAACCAACAACCAACGCCGGGCTTCGGCCAGTTTTAGAATATCTTCAATATCTTCGAGGCAACCCTGGCCTATCACCAGAGTCACTTTTTTGGCTGCCGCCAATCGTGACAACACCAGTTCTTGCCCCTCGGCGCTGGGAGCAATGTCGTGATTAATAAATGCACGCATGCCCTGCTGCGTATTGGGCTCATTCACCTCAGCCTTCATAATGTCGAGAGGAATACTCAGGTGCACCGGACCCGGACGGCGGCTTTTGGCAAAGCTGATGGCCTGTACCAGCTTGGCCTCAAGCTGTGCAGGGTGAGATACCAGGGTGTTGAAACGGGTGCAAGTCTCAAACATGGAAAGCGTATTAATGCCCGTGCACGAGCCTTCCTGAAAGGCTCCCAAGCCAAACCGCTCAATAGAAGGCTGGCCACTAATCACAATAAGAGGAATTTCGTCAGCAAAGGCGTTGGCTACACCGGTGATGAGATTAGTTGCACCAGGACCGGACGTGGAGCATACCACCCCGATTTTACCCGTTGCTCGCGCATAGCCATCGGCCATGAATACGGCACCGGTTTCATGGCGCGCCAGAATGGCCTTTGGGCCACCTCTGCGCTCACTCCGCGCCAGGGCATTGTAAAGTGGCTCGATACTACCGCCGGGCACACCGAATACATATTCGATTCCCAAGCGCTCCAGATAACTTACTATGAGATCGCCGTTTTCGACCATCTTTACTACTCCCAGTGAAACCCA
>JBFHVM010000306.1:0-2830 GCA_041589495.1 Oleiphilaceae bacterium
CATCAGTCTCGAAATCGACGACGATGTTCGGCTAGTGGTGAGTGATGCCACGGCAGAGCCCTACTTGATTCCACAAGATGTGGACCTGGTGTTCGGACTGATCAAAAAGTTTGGCAGTAACCTGCCTCAAAATGAGGTACGGCCCGCTTATTTAGCTCTGCAACGCCCGGCCCCTGCCAGGGCAGCCGACTACGAAACGTTTTTTGAATGCCCGGTGACCTTTGATGCGCCGCGCAACGTCTTGTCTTTTCCTGCCCATGTGCTCGATGCCAATATTCCCGGCAAAAATCCGGCATTGAGCAACCATGTAGAACAGTTTTTGGCCTCACAGACAACACGTCTGGATGAACAGAGCCTCGAGGAAAAATTACGTTCAGCCCTGGTCACCATGTTGCCTGCCGGCACGCCCAAACTGGAGCAGCTTGCAACCAAGCTCAATATGAGTAAACGCACTTTGCAGCGAAAACTGCAGTCAGAAAATCTGTGCTTTAAATCGGCACTCAACAATATGCGTCTGGAGCTGGCCAAGGAATATCTCAAGGAGCGAAGTCTGCCGGTTCAGGAAATCGCGTATCGACTGGGCTTTTCGGAGCCCAGCAATTTTGTGCGATTTTTCAAGCAGCAAGCGGGCATGCGGCCCAGTGATTTCGATGGCGAAGCTTGAGCACATTAACAAAGGATGAATATAGATTCACACTATGGCGCAATTTGACAATTTGATGGCGCCGTTTGCTTATCCATAGACGCCGTAATCGTCCTAAGCTATGCGTTATAACTCCACGCAACAAGAATAAAAACAGGTGAGCTACACGTGAATTCTCTCGCTCTGAGCACCATCACGATAACCAGTGCATACACCGTTATGCTGCGCGCCTATCTCGACAGCCTCGGAGCAGGCAAGCCGCGCTCTGGCCAGCACCACAACCTGCCCGCCGACGCTTATCTGGAACAGCGGGTTTCTCTTGCCGAAACTCGCGACCTGTTGAATCAGATCAAACGCCGCGTCGGGCACCTAGGGTTTGGCCTTGAGGTGGGCGCGCGCATTCACCCCTCTGATTACGGCATTATGGGCTATTTGCTGATGAACTGTCGTAATCTGGTCGAAGCCAGCCAGATCGCCGCACGCTACAAAAATGTTATTAACGAGGGGCTTAGCGCGCAGTTTACCCAGCGAGGAAAATTTGTTTACTACGAGATTGATAATCGTTTTGGGCTCGACTTTTTAGCCCCAATGATCGAACTCGATCTGGCTTCAGCCTTTCATTTTGCGCGATTGCTGGTTGGGCCACATCGTCAGCAGGACATTAAGTTCGAGTGCGTCGAGTTTCAGCATCAACCTTTACAGCCCCAAACCAGCTATGAGCGTTTTTTTGATTGTCCGGTTTATTTTGGACGTCAGCGTAATTGCATTCAGACCACTGTAGATGTGGTCAGCAGCCCGGTCTACGGTGCCAATCCCCAGCTGTTCGCATTGTTTGAAGCCAAGTTAAGTAAACTGGCAGACCAGACCCTGGAACATCGCCCTCTCAGCAAGCGGGTTTACGATTACATGGCACAGCATTTGGGCAAGGAGTTGCCAGATTCGGCAAGTGTTGCCGAACGCTTCCACATGAGTATCAGTGCGTTTAAAAAACACTTGCAACAAGAAGGTACATGCTTTCAACAAATTCATGACGAAGTACGTCGACATGAAGCCTGCCGCCAGCTGTTACGCGGCCACACCAGTCAAAAAGAAATCGCCTTTCAACTCGGTTTTGCCAGCAACAGTGCGTTTATCCGGGCGTTTAAGCGCTGGTTGGGTGTGAGCCCCTCCGAGTACCGTCGCAGAGGCCTGCTCGAAGCACGCAAATCTCTCGTGCAATAGGGGTATTTAGGCCAACTACACCGCTGTACTGTCGCACTGCCTTGCAGGCTTCCCCGCGCCACAGCTATGCTCCTCGCTTACCCAACAATAAAACAGTCAAAGAGGTGAAACATGCAAATTAAAGGCGTTCCAGCGATCATTACTGGCGGAGCCTCGGGACTGGGCGAGGGTGCGGCACGCTTATTGGCCGAAGCCGGAGCCAAGGTCTCCATATTTGACGTGCAGACAGAGAAAGCCGAAGCGGTAGCAAAAGACATTGGTGGTATCGCCCTCACTTGCGATGTAACCAATGAGGCGAGTGCCGAGGCCGCATTTGCTGCCGCCCGCGAGGCACACGGGCCCTGCGCGATTGCCCTGAATTGCGCAGGTATTGGCACCCCTGCCAAAATCCTGGGCCGCGACGGCCCCATGTCGATGGACTTTTTTAACAAGGTCATCTCGGTCAATCTCTCTGGCAGTTTTAACATCCTGCGTCTTGCCGCAGCCGAAATGCAAACACGCGAAGCCAATGAAGATGGCGAGCGCGGTGTGATTATTTCGACCGCGTCAATTGCGGCCTTTGACGGCCAGATTGGGCAGGCCGCCTATTCAGCGTCCAAAGGCGGTATTGTTGCCATGACCCTGCCCGCTGCCCGCGAACTGGCGCGCTTTGGTATTAGGGTATTGGCCATTGCTCCCGGCCTGTTTATGACGCCAATGATGGCTTCGCTACCGCAAGAGGCGCAAGACAGCCTTGCAGCCACCCTCCCCTTCCCCTCACGCTTGGGTAAACCCTATGAGTTCGCGCGACTCGTAAAAGAGATGGTTGAAAACCCAATACTTAATGGTGAGGTAGTGCGCATAGACAGTGCTTTGCGCATGGCACCCAAATAAGGAAATACAAAAGGAACAAGGAACGATGAGCAACAGCAATGACTGTTTAATGCGCTTGTTGGCCGCAGCGGAACACCCCGAACCAAATAGCGC
>JBFHVM010000307.1:0-2816 GCA_041589495.1 Oleiphilaceae bacterium
CGCATTGACTACGGGAGTTGAGTTCCCCAATAGTGAAGCACGCCTGTCACCGGATTTTGGTGAAACCATGGCCGAAACGCGCGCTCGCATCGACGGTATACGTCGTCTCACTGCCGATATCGAATTTGAAGACGAGTGGACAGACGAACTGATTACTGCGAAAGCGACCAGTTTTGCCTACGCCTATGCCGATCTCGAAACGGCGAATCCTATCTCGGCGCCAAATTGCGAAAGCGCCTGGACCAGCCTGTGTCGCATTGCTATTCACTATCCCAACCATATTCATCCTTTGTGGAGCGTTGACCGCCGCGTTTTTGATGCCGACGACAATCTGGTTGAAGACAGAACCTGTACCGCCTGTCACACCAACGTAGATGACGCGGGCAATGCCGCCGTGCCAGAACAGCAACTGGACTTAACCGATGGTCCTTCGAGCGACGAACCGCTGCACCTAAAATCGTATCGTGAGCTATTGTTTAATGATAACGAGCAAGAAGTGGTCGATGGTGTGTTAATCGACCGGCTCGTGGATTCTGGCCAGGTTGAATTGGTGCCACGCGTTGATGGCGATGGCAATCCCGTTTTAGACGACGATGGCAACCAGATTATCGATGAAATTCCCATTCTGGTGACCGTTAATGTCCCACCAACCATGAATACGGGTGGCGCCAACAATAGCGGTGACTTTATGCAGCTGTTCGAAACCGGAGGGGGACATGAGGGCTGGCTGTCGCCTGCGGAATTAAAGCTGATTGCAGAGTGGCTGGATCTGGGTGCGCAGTACTACAACGATCCCTTTTTGGCGCCGCTGGATTAAATTTTAAAACACACGCTGTGATCACGATTCAAAGGAAGATGTGTTGAAGGTTTTCGCTTTACTAAGCAAGGGGCTTAAGCCGCTGATGCTGCTATTGTTGATGTGCAGCAATACAGCCTCTGCCGACTGGTGGAATTTATGGGGCGGAGACGAGTCTGAATCTGCGCCTCGTCAGCAGCCACAGGTGCAAGTCGCCGAAGCCTTTGTGCGTCTGCGTTCCGGCCCCGGCATGATGTACCCGGTGATTCACAGCAGCGAACGTGGCGAGTGGCTCACTCTGCATACGCGCAAAACCACCTGGATCAAGGTGAGTGATGACCAGGGCAGGGAAGGCTGGGTGCACGTGGATGATATACAGCAGACCAAAGATGGCCGGGGGCGATTGGTTAAACTCGACGCACCACGCTTTGACGACTTTACCACGCGGCGCTGGGAAGCCGGTCTGATGATGGGCGAGTTTGATAGCACTGCAGTGAATGCCGGCTACGTGGGTTACTGGCTTACCGAGCAGCTATCGGCCGAGTTGTGGGGCTCACAAATACTGGGTAACGCCTCCGAGATTCGCATGGTGAACCTGAACTTACTGCATCAACCTTTTTCGAGCTGGCGTGTTTCGCCTTTCTTTACGCTCGGTTTTGGCCACATTTTTATCGATCCCAAGGCGACATTAGCGCAAAGCGAAGACCGTGACGATTCCACCGCTCATGCGGGGGTTGGGCTGCGTTATTACGTGAGTGATCGCTATTTTTTGAGAATGGAAGTGAAGGACTACAAGGTCTTCACCAGTCGAGAATCTAACGAAGAAGCAACAGAATGGAAACTTGGTCTCAGCGTTTTCTTTTAAGCATCGTGCTCGGTACCAGTGCCTGGCTATGTTCATTCGGAGCAGCCGCCGAAGCGCGCGAACGCCCGCTGATTGAGCCGGATGTGCGTCCGCAAAAAGTCGAAGAAGCCTTAATTGACACCGAAAACTTTGAAATGGGTGCCTTTGCCGGTGTGATCCACATTGAGGATTTCGAATCCTCCTTTGTATTTGGCTCCAGAGTGGCCTACCACTTAAATGAAAGCCTGTTTTTGGAGGGCAATGTGGGCTTTGCCGAGGCGGGCGAAAACACCTTCGAAAAACTCGGTGGCAACGTGCAGCTGCTCAGCGACGATGATCGTGACTACAAGTACTACAATGTGGGATTTGGTTACAACATTCTTCCCGGGGAGTCTTTTTTTAAAGTGCCCTTTGTTGACCAGCATTACACCGTGAATACCAACTTTTATCTTACCGTTGGCGGAGGTGCCACAAGCTTTGCCGGCGACAACCGCTTTACCTTTGTATTTGGTGCCGGTTATCAAATGGTGTTGATGGACTATCTTGCCTTTCACATCAGCGTGCGAGAGCACCTGTACGATATCGACGTAACCGGTGATACCAAGACCAGTTTTAACAACGAAGTGCGTGGCGGTTTATCCGTCTTTTTTTAAACGCACTGACAACTTCAAGAGGTAGTTTGAAGATGAAAACGTTTCAGCAACTCTCAGTATTTATACTCATGGTCACGCTGGCCATGTTTACGCAGGCAGAAGACGCCAGCGGCCCGGCCCCCGATTTCACGCTTAAGAGCAAGAGTGGTGAAAACGTAAGACTCGAAGACCTGCGCGGGCAGGTGGTCATGCTTAACTTCTGGGCTTCGTGGTGCGGTCCCTGTCGTCAGGAAATGCCGCATATGAACGACATCTTCAAAAAGTACGAAAAGTTCGGCTTTACCGTGCTCGCAGTCAGCGTGGATGAAAACCCTGAAGACGCCAATCGCTTTTTAGACGCCGTACCGGTGGATTTCCCTATTCTGTACGACACCGACAGCCGCATCAGTGAGCTTTACAACGTAGATGCCATGCCCACCACGGTGATGATTGATCGCGATGGCAACAAGCGCTTTTTGCACCGAGGCTACAAGCCCGGTTACGAGAAGAAGTACAAAAAGCAGGTTAAAAAGCTGATTCGCGA
>JBFHVM010000308.1:0-2702 GCA_041589495.1 Oleiphilaceae bacterium
CAGTTTGGGGGCGGTAGCTGTGCCTGTCGCCGCGTTTTTAGGGGGGCTCTTCACAACACTGCTGGTGTACCGGCTGGCTCACGCCCAACAAGGCACCTCTATTCTCATGCTGCTATTAGCTGGGGTTGCGATTTCCGCCTTCGGCGGCGCATTGATAGACCTGGTATCGTATTTCGCTAACGACGAGGTGCTGCGTGAAGTGAGTCTATGGCAAATGGGCTCACTGGCCAACGCCCACAGCGTTAATCTCGCATTGGCGGCTTTGGTACTTACCTTTCTGGGAATGGCTTACCAGCGCGAAGCAAGGGCCCTTGATGCCCTTTTGCTTGGCGAATCAGAAGCGCGTCATCTCGGGATAGATGTGGAACGCTTGAAACTACGCCTAATAATTCTTTGTGCCGTGGGAGTGGGTATCGCCGTCGCCAGTGCCGGCATGATTGGTTTCGTCGGACTGGTCGTTCCCCACTTGATGCGACTGATACTGGGTCCGGGCCATCGTGCCCTTTTACCCCTATCTGCTCTCGGTGGGGCGCTGCTGTTACTGGCGGCCGATTTAGCAGCCCGCACGCTGGTGCCCCCCGCGGAACTACCCATCGGACTCGTCACCGCACTCATTGGTGCACCGTTTTTTCTGGCGCTCTTGCGACAGCAACGACGCCATGGTCTATGAACCCGGAGAGACAAGATGTTAAGCCTATCCTCGATACGCTGCATTCAAGCAGAACGCACCTTGCTGAGCATTCACCATTTTGAGCTGGCTGCGGGACAATTTGCGGCCATCACGGGCGCTAACGGTGCAGGCAAATCCACCTTGCTGAAAACCATAATCGGCGACCGTAATTTTAAGGGATTGATCACCTTTCACGACAAACCAATACGACATTGGTCAAAATCAGCCAAAGCCAGACATATCGCTTACTTACCACAAGCCAGTCACTTAAGTTTTGCCTTTACGGCCTACGAGGTCGTAGCATTGGGCCTGACACCGCTTTCGTTAGGTAAAAACAAGGCCCATACCGAGATCATGCGCCACATGGAAGAATGTGACTGCGTCCATTTGGCAAACAAATCCTTTCCGCAGCTATCCGGTGGTGAAAAGCAACGCGTGCAACTGGCCCGCGTATTACTACAACTCAGTCAGGCCGAACACAGCCCTCTACTTCTCTTGGATGAACCTACGTCCGCTCAGGATCTAGGCCAACAGCATGCCATACTGAAACTGGTCCAAAACCTAAGCAAAACAAAAAGCTTCGGAATTTTGGCCATACTGCACGACCTGAATCTGGTGCTACGTTATTGCGATCACTGTTTAGTGCTCGACCAAGGTCTAATGGTGACTGAAGGGCGGCCAGAAGCATGCCTTACACCTCCTGTAGTAGAGCGATGCTGGCAATATAGGCCTGAACGAGTGAGCGCAAGCAATGGCGCACTTCTTTTGGTTTGAAAAATAAGGGAGCAGAGGGCTGATCTTGCCCCTTAGCGGACTTTTCTGTTTGTGATTTCATAGATGCATTAATTTCTCGCACCCGTCATTACCACGAAGGCGGTAATCCATTGTCTTTGTTTCACGAAGCCACGATTATCGAATTTCTTAGATCTTTCCATGTAGGGTTATTTTCAAATATTAGGTCTGACTTTCATTAACGATGCTATTTCTTTAGCTGTTTTTCTCTTCGAATTGCCGGTAGCATGTTTTCTTCCCTGAATATTGTGCAGGTCGGTACATTGCAAACAATGGGTCCCCGCGTTCGCGAGGACGACGTCGGAGGGGAGTCAACGTCATTGGATAAATTTTTAGTCAGGTTAAGTCCGCAAAGCAGATGTTATGTGTAAGACCAAAACCGCCTGCCAATACACAAAGTATCGATAAATCAGAACGGCTGTCTCGTAGGAGCGGGTCTGGTCCTTTAGAGTAAATTTCCCGGTTTGCCAAAATACGCCATTGGCGTACAACCTCATAATGGTCATTATCTAAACCAGCATCTTCACTAAACTCATGAAGCAGCTGATGTCAGATGAGCAATATCGCGAGCTGCAAGAAGCATTGGTAAACCGCCCGGATCTTGGCGATATCATCCGGGCTCAGGTGGATTGAGAAAGGTGCATTGGAAACTCGAGTCCAAAGGTAAGAGCGGTGGGGTACGGATTATCTATTATTGGGTTACTAACGATAACCAGCTTCGAATGCTGTATGTGTATCCAAAAGGTAGACAAGAAAATCACACCAGATCAGCTGTCGGCGCAGAGGGCCATTGTGGAAAAGTGGTAATTGAAAGGCAAACGACAAAGACTTTAACGAGCTGTTGGACAGTGTCCAGGAAATGGACAGCATCGCAAAAGGAACAGCGAGGGCATCTCGTCGTTTTAAATTTGAAGAGCCAGAGGTGAAAGCCATTCGGGAAAAAGTTGGTCTTTCTCAAACGCGTTTTGCGGGGCTTATTGGAGTGAGTAAGCGTACTCTGCAAAACTGGGAGCAAGGAAGGCGGCACCCAACCGGTCCGGCAAGGGCACTACTCCGTCTGCTCGACAAAGATCCAGAATACGCATTACGTACATTAAACGGTTAACCTTCAACTTTCGATGTGCTCGGACAACTCCAGCGCATCATCTACCTCTACTCCGAGATAGCGAACGGTGCTTTGCAGGCTCGTGTGGCCCAATTGCTCAATATCCCGACCATTTATACAGTCCATCCGAAAGGC
>JBFHVM010000309.1:0-2544 GCA_041589495.1 Oleiphilaceae bacterium
AAGAGATCGAAACCAAACTGGCCGACTTTATTCGAAACCCCAAAGTGACGGTAATCGTTACCAATCCGACGAGCGCAGAGTACATACACCGTATTCGCGTCACGGGTGCTGTGGCGTCGCAACAGTCCATTCCCTATCGTAAGGGGATTACCGTGTTGGATGTCGTACTGGCAGCGGGAGGCTTAATGCCATTTGCCAATGGCAACGAAGCGAAGCTTTATCGTCAAACCGAAGAAGGCGCTAAGGTGTATCCCATTTATTTGAACGATATTCTCGAGAAGGGTGCATTGGATTCCAATTACCGCCTTTTCCCGCAGGATATTGTAACCGTGCCTGAGCGAGGCTTTTAAGACACATGGATTTTGCATTTATCCTACAGTTTGTGCGCGTGGTAATTCGCGAACTTTGGGAGAACAAGTTTAAAGCACTGTTTGGTTTCGCAGCCATCACCTTTGCAGTGCTGTTTGTGGGTATGAACTGGTCGTCCAAGTTTGTCACCTCGGCGACCATTTATGCTGATAATCAGAATATTCTGGGGCCTTTGTTGGAAAACCAGGCCGAGCAATCGCGTCTCGAAGACCATGCTAAAGTGGTGAGTGACATGCTGCGCTCACCACGTATGTTGCGTCGCGTTGCCGAACAGCTTTATCCACAAGAAGTACAGGAAAGTCCTCAAGCTCTTGGCCGCTACATTAATATCGTGCGAAGCAAAATCGACGTCAAAAATCTTGCATCAGGTTATATCAAAATATCGTACTCAGGCAGCACCTCTGAGGATGCTTACACCGGCCTCAATACCATTATCGATATGTTTATCCGGGCAAGCTCTGAGGAGCAGCGCGCCGAAAGCCGCGAAGCCTTTATGTTCATCGATAACCAGGTACAGCAATATAAAGAGCAGCTAGTACTAGCTGAGCAGCGCCTTAAAGAATTTGCAGCACAAAATTTTGATGGCCGCGATGGCGATGTGCATGCCAGTATTGCCCGCCTGCGTACGCAAATTGAAGAGCTGAAAATCAGCATTGATGAGGATCGCACGGCCTTAAAGTCCCTTGAGAGTCAGCTCGCCAAAGAGTCTGAATATTCAGGTAAAAAAGCCAAAGCCGACGTGTATTCAGAGCGTCTTCGTGAGCTGGAGTCTCGTTTGAGTACCTTATTACTTACTTATACCGAGGACTATCCCGATGTGGTGAGCCTGAGGTACCAGATAGACGATGTAAAACAAACCATTAAAGACGCCAAAGAGAATGGCAATCAATCTGCCGACGAAGATGGGGTATTACTCAACCCCTTGTATCAAGAACTGCGAAGCCGTTTGTCCCAGGTCAACACCGATCTCAAAGCCAAGCAAAAGCGCTTGAGCGTATTGAACGAACTGCTCGAAAAAGAGTTTGAGCGCCGCAAGCGCGTTGCCGAGCGCGGTGCCGACGAAGCCGAACTCACGCGTGATTACAACGTAACCAAAAAGATCTACGAAGACATGCTGGAGCGCAAAGAAAAGGCGCGACTATCCATGACGCTTAACGTAGAAGGGCAGGGCGTAACCTATCGCGTGCAAGAACCCCCAATTCCCCCATTGGAGCCCAGTGGCCTGCGTTATTTGCACTTCGTAATACTCGGCCCCATAGCGGGTCTGCTGGCGGTGCTTGGCTTGGTTGTCGTCTACGTTGTGCTCGATCCGCGCATTCGATTTGTCAATAGCCTGGAGCAGCTCGAAACACCAGTTTTAGCCGAAGTGCCCCATATCATGACACCCCTGTCCAAGCGGGTAATGCGTATTGATATGATCGTATGTATGTTTTTTGGCATGTTAATACTCGCGGCCTACGTGTCGCTTGCTTTTGCCAGCAAGTTGGGGTGGGTTTAAATGAAACAAATCAGCGGTGTAAAAACACTCTATAAAACGGGTAATCAAGCGATCTCCGAGAATGATGCCCGCATTGAGAAAATGGGTGAGGTGGATCAGTTTGACCACAAAAAACTCGACGAGCTGAAGATCCTCTACCCAGGTAAAGGTAATAGCCGTGTGCTGAATATCTTTAGGGAGCTACGTACCCAGCTGCTGCAAATTAACAAAAAGAAAAACTTCGTGTGTATGGTATCGTCGATTTGTGACAAGGGTGGAGCAACATACATGGCGCAAAATCTGGCAGCCGTATTTGCCCTGGACAAAGCGAAAACCAGCTTGTTGATCGACGCTAACCTTTATGCACCCAAACAGGATGAACTTATTTTGGGTAATGCCGAGGTAGGCATCACCGATTATCTCAGTGAACATGTATCCGACATAAAAGATGTGGTATACGCCACCGGCATTCCTCGTCTGCGGGTGGTGCCATTGGGCGAATACAGCGAAGGGGCTGCAGAGTATTTCTCGTCAGAGCGCATGCTGCGTTTTGTGGATGAGGTAAAAAACCGTTACCCAGACCGCTTTGTCTTTATCGATGCGCCGCCGATTCTCAGCTCCTCAGAATCACGTATTCTGGCCGACATCGTCGATATGGTGTTGCTGGTGGTTCCGCACGGCAAGGTCACGCTCGACGC
>JBFHVM010000310.1:0-2392 GCA_041589495.1 Oleiphilaceae bacterium
ATCAACGCGCTGTGCTGCAGGCCGAATTGCTGGAGCGCGTAGTGGCAGAGGATATTGCCTCTTATAACTTTCATGCTTTGTCGGTAAAACTGCTGGAAACGGTGCACACGAGTAGTTATCTGGAAAGTATCAAAGTGCTCGACAACAATGCCACGGTTTACGTTAACACGGCACATGATCAGTCCCCTCATTTGATGAAACAGCAAACGCTGGTGCTTGAGGCCGGACAAGGGCTTCCGGAGGGGCTGACTGCGCGAGCGCATGACTTTTCCTATGCCGAATACCATTGGCCCATTTATTTGGGGGAGGCTCTGTGGGGCGAACTGCATTTGGTGTACTCCCTGACAGGTCTGCACCAGGCGTTGCAGCAAGCGCAACAGGCGAGTGAAAAAAAACTGTCGGCACTGGCACGCACCACGGGTTATATCGCGCTGAGTCTCATACTTTTGGCATTGGTGATACTGTCGCATGTCACGCGGCGAATGATTGCTCCCATACTCAAACTCACCGAGAAAACTCGTGCTCTGGCGTCGGGAGACTTTGCGCTGGTGCGCCAGCTCGAAGTATCGAGTAGTGATGAAGTGGGTATTCTCACTCAGCAATTCGTCGATATGGCGGCTCGACTTGAGCATAGCTATACCCAACTCGAAGATTACAGCCAGACGCTGGAACAACGGGTCAGCAAGCGCACGCAGCAACTTAATACCAAAAATCAGGATCTCGAACAGGCGCTGCAGCACCTCGAAGAAAGTCAGCAGCAATTGATCCATTCCGAAAAAATGGCAGCTCTGGGACAGTTGATTGCAGGGATCGCCCACGAGATCAATACGCCACTGGGAGCCATTCAGGCTTCTGTAGGCAATACCAGCAAGCATCTCGATTATTTTCGCGAGGCTCTTCCGCAGTTTGTGCAAGTGGCCGACGCCGATGCGCAAGGCTTATTCATTGATTTGCTGGAACGTGCCAGTGTGGCAAGGCATATGAGCACGCGCGAAGAAAGGCGTCTTTGTCAGGCCACCGAAGTCACATTGGACAACGCCGGCATAGACGATGCACTGACCATGGCCGATATGTTGGTCGACATGAATTTGGCCCAACAGGTTGACGAGTTTATTCCTCGTTTAAAGAATACACAGGCTCGATTTGCTCTGGAATTGGCGCATGGCCTAAGCGGTATCGCTCGACAAAGTGAAACGATTTGTACGGCGATCAGTCGAGCCTCGAAAGTGGTATTCGCGCTGAAGCATTTCACGCACCGTGATCAGAATGGACAAGCCATTCAAAGTGATGTGAACGAAGGTATTCGAACCGTACTTGTGCTTTATCAGAATCTGCTTAAACAGGGTTGTGAGGTGCATGAGGATTATGGCGACTTGCCTCACGTGAAGAGCTATCCCGATGAGCTAAACCAGGTTTGGACCAACCTCATTCACAATGCGCTGCATGCCATGGATTATCGCGGCACGCTTTCTATTGCAACTGGAGTCGAAAATCACGACTGGGTGTGGGTGCGTATTTGCGATACTGGTCGCGGCATTCCTGAAGATTGTCAGGCGCGAATATTTGACAGCTTTTTCACCACTAAACCGGCCGGTGAGGGCAGCGGTTTGGGACTGGCGATTTGTAAGCGTATAGTGGATAAACATGCCGGAGAAATCAGCTTTAAGAGTCGTCCCGGGCAAACCTGTTTCACGGTGCGTTTGCCGATGAATGGCGCGCCCGTTTCTCCTGTTGCGGAGTAACACTATGCTTAAGCTCGTCTCATCTTTGTGTTTAGCTCTATTGCTGGGATTCCTCTCCAGCAATGTGTATGCAGCGCCGCAAGCCAAGGTGGTGCTAGAAGGGCTTGGTGTGCCCTGGGGAATGACCTGGTGGGATGCCGAGCACATGATTATTTCGGAACGTTCCGGGCGCTTGTGGCGGTGGCACCGGCAACGCGGCGAGCGTGTTGCCCTGACCGGCTTGCCCAATATTGCTGTGGCGGGTCAGGGAGGCTTGCTCGATGTGCAGGCTTATCCGCCGTTGCACTGGCAACAGGGCCCCAGTCAATGGCTCTATCTCACTTACAGTAAACAGCAGGGCAATCAATTGGTGACGGTGTTGGCCCGGGCGCAAATCGAAAACAGACAGCTCCATCACTGGGAAGATTTACTGGTGACACATACACCTAGCGATGATGGACGGCATTTTGGCAGCCGTATTACGTTTGATCGCGACGGGCATGTGTACTTTGGCGTAGGAGATCGTGGTGAGCGCGATCTGGCCCAGGACTTGAGTAATCACGCTGGCAAGGTAATGCGATTGCACCTGGATGGCAGTGTGCCTCAGGATAATCCCTTCGTGGGGCGGCAGGGCGCAAGGCCCGAAATATTCAGTTATGGGCACCGTAACC
>JBFHVM010000311.1:0-2319 GCA_041589495.1 Oleiphilaceae bacterium
CCGCCACGTAGGGAAGTGGCCGAGGGCCTGAAAAAGCTCGTGGCCCGCAATGTCGACATACTCTGCCTGTTCACCAACGGCCAGAACGAAATTCTCAATCACGGCGCGCAATTTGCGCAAAGCATGCCGGAAGTAAAGTTTGGCAAGCTGTTAACCGTCGATTATCAGAAAGAAATGGACCACATTATTACATCACCGTCGATGCAAACTTATGCCGTTAAGTTTCTGAGCGATTGGCTTAAAGAGAAAGCGCAAAGCAATCGAGCGGAGGGCTGACCATAAAAATCTACGTAGCCTCTATCCTTCGTCTTTATTCCCGCCATCCTGAATCAAAAGTATCGTCGAACTTGATTCAGGATCTGTCTGATACACCGCACTCTTACAAAAAGATCCCAAATACCCCAGGGCACTTTCTCTCGCTACGCGATTCACCTTGTCTAGTTTGGGTTGACGAAGTGGGAGTTGGGATGACGAAGCGGGGGTTGGAATGACGACGATAAATCCATGCGCCATACAACCCAGGAAAGAATATTACCTCGCCACCTCCAACGACAAAGCATCCAAGCACTCAAAATCATCCTGACTCAACTCCAAATCCATCGCCTTAGCATTCTCCTCAGCTTGCACAGCAGAAGTAGCTCCAGGTATAGGCATCACCCGCCCATCATGCGCCATCGTAATCCAACGTAACGCGACTTGAGCAGGAGCAGCACCCAAGCGCTCAGCAATCTCTCGTAATACCGCAATCAACTCTTTCGTCGCCGCCAAACGATGATCACTAAAGCCATACATATTCCGACGCGACTCTGCCACCTTCGCCAATAGCGTTTCGTCATCATGAAACTTGCCGCTCAACAAACCACTTTCCAAAGGCGACCAGGCGATGAGTTTAATATCCAGATCTTCGGCAATCCGCAGCAGGTTATTCTGCTCAATAGAACGACACAGCAAACCATAGCGTACCTGCACCGACGCCAGCTTTACTCCGCGCTTGGCCAATAAGCGATGCGCGCGCCTTACCTGTCGCCAATTGTAATTACACAAGCCCACATGCTTTACCTTGCCCCGCTCCACCAGCTGCGCCAAATACTTCATTTCGGTACGCAACCATGACTCCGACTCAGGCCAGTGAATTTGATACAAACCGATCGGGTACCCATCCAAACAGGATAGCCTCTCATCAATGGTCTCTATCAACGAGGTAGCTTTGCGTTTTTTAGGCCACCATTTGTCTGCAATAAACACCTCTTCCGTGCCCACGTTCAAATCTTTGAGCGCACGCGCCAGGTTGCGTTCAGAGGCCCCATCCCCATACTTTTCGGCGGTATCAAACCAATTCACGCCATTGCGTACAGAGGCATCAACCACATCGCGCATTACCTGCTGATCCAACGCAGGCCAAAAGCTTCCCAGATTGCCCACACCCGACGAAAACTGCCAGGTACCCAATCCAATTGCGCTTAACTGCGAGAAGTTATCCATCGTTAATTCTTCCTTTATCGATAAGGCTGTTACCATGCCCTGACCAAACAGGCAGATTGAATTTTACTTTTAAGTCGAAAAACAACAAAATTTACCACGTTACAAAAGCCAAAAAAGTAGATAAGCCTGCTCTCAACACCAAGGAAGCACACGCGCCCCATGCAGTCTCGCGATTTTACTGCCGAAATACTGCCTTACTCTCAGATCAACAGTGCCATACAAGAGGAGTGGCACACTTTTTTTGAAGCGTCTGGCTACTCCCCGGCATTTTCGCCTTTAGCGCTCATGTGTGTGCCGGTTGATGATAAAAGCACATTGCACCTGGCCATTGTCAGAAAGCAGGGCCAACCCTTCATTTTTTATCCTTTTCGCATCGAACAAAGTCGCTCTGGCGGGCTACTCCCTATCACACAACTTTCGCCCTGGTACGACTGGATGCCAACAGGCCCGCAGTTTTCGAAGCACTGCCACGCCACTGACGTTTCAGGGCTGATCAAGTCTTTAATATCGGTCTTACCAAAATGGCACAAAATGATTACAGGTATTTTACTAGCTCCAGAGCACCTGAATCACTGGATCGATTCGGCTCTGCGCAAACGCACACATTTTTTATTGAGCGAACCCTACCGCATGGCCGAAATTAAAGGCTACGTTAATTTTGAGGAGTATCTGAACGAACTATCGCGTGACTGGCGCCGCAACTACCGCAAAGCATTTCGAAAGCTAATCAGTAGCGGCCGAGTCTTGATAGAGCACCATACAGAGTTCAGCAAAGCGGAGCTAGATTCGCAGTTCGATCGTATCATGCGCATCTATGCCGAATCCTGGAAGGTAAAC
>JBFHVM010000312.1:0-2048 GCA_041589495.1 Oleiphilaceae bacterium
CAAGACGTCTCGGATGAACAGCGCTATCTGGTACCTAAAGCAAAGGATGGCAGTGTCTTTGATGGCAAGTGTCGGCTGGGAAAAGGATTCAAAGTGGGTAAGAAAGGCGATGAAAAATACATCGAAAGTTTTGAGGAGGCGCTCTCGGCCTTGCGAGATATGCCCAAAGCATATTGGCGTCGGCCAAGCCCCACAAGTGGTGTACCGGGGATCGTAAGCGCCGCGACATGGGTGCATCGCTCGGTGGATGAGTTAGGTCTTGGTAGTGCGGAATAACACTGATAGTAAAGCCCAGCGGGAGGTGGCGCGAATAACACCCGCAACCGTGCTCGGCTCTTTTCTCTCCCTTCGCAAAGGGCTGTGAGAGTCAAGCCAAACCCGCACTGAGGTTGGTTGTGTGACCTGAATAAATTCGGCGTGGGTAAGGTCGCGAGTGAACGGCTGACGGCGGGAAAGACCGCACCATTACTATAGGGGGAATTATGGTGAAACAAAAAAGTAAGGTCAGAGGCATACCGTTGCTGGAATTGAATAGCGATCACATCGGCGATTTATCGGGTGATGAGATAAGTGAGCGCATCGATATGGTGGACGTGGGACTACTTAAAGCGCTGGTTTTGTGGGCGCGTCGCTTTTACTTACTGCCCGGCTGTATTGTGGACATCGTTCGTAACCGCGAAACCGATCGTGGAGGTGCTATATGGCGGCAGTGCGCTGGGAGCATGATTTCACTTCAGTATGCGATACGAGGAAAAACCTTGGGTTTTCGTTTGGATAAGGAGGGCGATGATGAGTAAAACAAATATTGCGCTGCCGGAAAAATACAAAGATGCGGTCATGGTTTACGAGGGCGGACCCTTGTCTGCGAAATTGAAGCTTTCTGACGGTCCTCAGGGGTACGAGACCCACTATGCGCCATTTGATTGGGTGAATACGCACGCCAAGATCGTGTTATGTGGCATCACGCCCGGTCTTAAACAAGCGCAAATTGCGCTATTGAAAATGAAGGACGCTCTGGTTTCGGGTCAAACTCTGGAGGACTCATTGCGCAGTGCAAAACA
Source organism: Oleiphilaceae bacterium (assembly GCA_041589495.1). Lineage (GTDB taxonomy): Bacteria > Pseudomonadota > Gammaproteobacteria > Pseudomonadales > Oleiphilaceae > PZPK01. Next base: position 1,062 of record JBFHVM010000312.1, read on the forward strand.
GTCTGCGAGCTTTGCAGGTGCGATGCGTAACAATTTGGTCCGTCTGTTAGATGCCATTCAGGTGCATGAATGGTTGGGACTGCACTCAACCGCAGCCTTATTCAACGAACAGCAGACTTTGGTGCATTACACATCTGCGCTGCGTTACCCGGTGTTCAAGAATGGTAAAAACTACAGCGGAGGGGCGGCGATGACGAAGCTCGATTACTTGTGGCATCAAGCGCGCGACTATATCACGGAGGAAGCGCAGGTGCTTCCCAATGCGTTATGGGTGCCTTTGGGGCCAAGTGTGGCTGCGGTATTGAACAAGCTGGCTCAGCAAGGTGTTTTGGATGCCTCACGCATTCTAGATGGACTGCCGCACCCCTCTGGCGCCAACGCCGAACGCATCAAATATTTTGTAGGCGAAAAACGACGCGAAGCGTTGTCGGTAAAAACTAATCCCCAAATGATTGATTCAGCACGTGCACACTTGCGCGGTAAAGTCAGCAGTCTTTAGTCGACTTTGGCGACAATAGCTGTCGCTTCGGTGTGTAGGCTTGCTTAGTACTTTGAAAAAGGAGGGTGGCTTATGACGCATTTAATCGGAGCCGTAGAGGATGTCTACGAACGTGTTGAGCGTTTGCGCATCGAGGATTGTTTTTTTCGGGGTGGTTGTAGGAAGCGTTGGCAGGAGTTGGAAAAAACAGATGTGCCCGATAAGCGTTATTGCGGGGATTGTAAGAAGCATGTGCATTTTCTCCATTCTGCCGATGAACTCGAGAAGGCCAAAGGCGAACCTATTTGCGCGGCGTTTCTTGTATCACGGACGGACGCTTAACCCTAGCCACCGCATGAGCGTGATTGAAGAAGAAAACTTCGATGCTTCGTACGAAAAGGATTTGAAATGAGAAAGCAGCAGAATCAACTGATCTTTAGCCCAAGCGATCTGGTGACGTTTCAACAGTCACCCTTTGCAAGTTGGATGCAACGTTATGCATTAGAGTG